>JANOTW010000170.1:0-1972 GCA_031416575.1 Ferruginibacter sp. | reverse complement strand
AGAATTAATTATCAAAAATTGAAAAGAATGACCGAATGGATGTACCGTACCGGATGGAAAGTGGCAATCGCTGATAAACGTCCAGCTTTGGAAACAAATTTTAAATTAGAGAGATAAATAGTCCCGGCAAATAAAAATATTGCAAAATTGGAAGGAGAACAAACTAATTAATTGCTTATGAAAAAAATAATTGGATTATTTGTTATTGCAAACATTGTCATTTGTTCACATGCACAAACGAATAATGCTTCTATTGATAGTGCAAGAAAGGTACTTAGTTCTGCCAAAGAAGATACATCAAAAGTTCAGCTGCTTATCTGGATTTGCAACTATTACCAGGAATTAGAGAAAGACTCTGCTTTATACTATTCACAGGAGGCACTTCAATTAAGCAGTACCCTTAATTATCAATGGGGAATGGGCAAGGCCTATGGAATCTTTTGTTCTTTGAATATATCGTTTGGTAATTATGCAAAAGCACTTGATTACGGATTAAAAAGTCTTCACATTTTTGAAAACCTTAATGATCCTGTTGCTTTAGCAGATACCTATAGCAGGTTAGGTCATGTTGCCCGAAATCAAAATAATCTCAATGAGGCATTGAGCTATTTTAGAAAGGCACTTGTTGTGGACGAGGAAATACAAGATCCTGCCTACAAAGCAATTCATTTAAGTAACATCAGTACAACATTCTTGCAACTCAATTTACCTGATTCTGCATTACAATATGGTGAAGCTGCTAATAACTTATGGCGACATGCCACCAATCAAAAATATATGGGCCGTGCTTTAATAAGAATTGCAGAAGCCCATTTTAGATTGGGTAATAGTGTACTTGCTTTCGAGTATTGTAAAATGGGTATAAAAAAATCATTAGAGGTTAACAATTTAAGCTTGGTTGCAGAAGGTTATTCAAAACTTTCAGAGTTGTTTATTAAAACAGGTTCAAAAGACTCTGCTTTAATATATGCCCTAAAATCCTGGTCATTGTTTGAGCAACTGAACACAAAAAATAAGCTTGCTGGAGTAAGTGCACTACTTGCTAAAATCTATAAAGCTAAGGGCAATTTAGATAGTGCTTATAAGTACCAGGAGCAGGTTACGCTGATTAATGATAGTCTTTCCAGTGAAGCCAATATTACTCAATCACAAAACCTCAATTTTGAAGAGAAATTACGTCAACGGGAAATTTCAGCAGCAGAACTAAAAGCCAAAGTGGATAGAAAGCATAATCTTCAATATGCCGCCATCGCAGTTGGCCTTATCACATTTATAATTCTATTTCTTGTCCTTAGCCGAAGCATAATTGTCAAAAAGAAGTTCATAGAATTCTTTGCTATTCTTGGCTTGCTGGCTTTATTTGAGTTTATCAACCTGTTCATTCACCCCTATCTCGCCAATATCACCAATCATTCGCCGGTGTTGATGCTGATTATATTAATTGCTATTGGTGCCCTGCTAATACCGCTTCATCATAAACTGGAGAAATGGATTACCAAAATAATGATTGAGAAAAATAAAAAGATAAGACTGGAGGCGGCGAAGAGAACAATTGCGAAACTGGAATCCTCCTCCGCTAATTTATCACCCAATGCTTTAGCGACGGATGAGGCTTCGGCGGACAAGGAAGAACAAACTAATTAAGAGATTATGAAAAAAATATCCGGCTGTTTAGTACTTTCTTTTGTTTTTCATATGGCTCTTGCGCAAACAAGAGAGACAGATAGTTTAAGCCGTCTTCTGGCCTTTGCTAAAGAAGATACCATCAAAGTACAGTTACTGGTGCGACTCAGTTTTTTGAATAGTGATGGCATGCAGTTAGCGCAGGAAGGTTATGCCCTGGCAAAAAAATTGAACTATGAAAAAGGAAAAGCTGATTGTCTTCACCAGTTAGGTAACGAGTACAGGGGTATTAATAATTATATTTTGGCCTTGCAATATTTTTTGGAAAGCCTGAAATTAAGAGAACGGC
>JANOTW010000169.1:0-2727 GCA_031416575.1 Ferruginibacter sp. | reverse complement strand
CGGGCTGGCATCCCGGCGCCGGCCGTCCTGCGCACATGTTGGTGGATGAGATTGTTGTTGAATGATTTATTTTTATGCCATGAGCACAGCTTCACTTGCCACATTGGAACAAACGCCAAAGGTTTCGCAGGCAAAATCAATTTCTGTGATGCGTGTCGCTTCCATTGATATAGTCCGCGCCCTTACTATGGTGCTGATGATATTTGTGAATGACCTCGGATCATTAAAAAACATTCCCACCTGGCTGGAGCATGTAAAACCAGGCGTAGATGGGATCGGTCTTGCCGATGTGGTGTTTCCCGCATTTCTGTTTATTGTCGGATTATCACTTCCATTTGCAATGGAAAACCGAAGAAAAAAAGGCGACTCTGAACTGCAGCTGGTGAAGCATGTACTGGTAAGATCGTTTGCTCTGCTGGTGATGGGAGTATTCCTCGTGAATGGTGAAACAATCAACGAAGCCGCTACAGGTATGCAAAGTTATGTATGGTACACACTATCGTGTTTGTCATTCATCTTCATTTGGAATATCTATCCTAAGAGTGCAAACAGATACCTTGTCTATACAGCAAAAGCTGCAGGCATCATTACGCTGATCGTGTTGGCCTTTATTTACAGGGGAGGCGAAGATGATCAGCTTAACCGTTTTACACCCCAATGGTGGGGCATACTGGGACTTATCGGGTGGTCATATCTTGCCGCAGGGCTTATCACTGTTTTTTCAAAAAATAATTTTTGGGTGATACTCGGCACCTGGATATTTTTTTGCGTACTGAGCTTGGTGAATAAGGCCGGATACATTCCGCACGACAGCATCGTTTCATTCATTCCAAATGCTATCCTTGGAGGAACATTGACAGGATTGACCATGGGCGGGGTACTAACTGCAATCATATTCCGGTATTTCAGAAAGAAGAACGACAACCGGACGATGACAATAGTGTTCGTGGCATTTGCAGCGCTGCTGATCATTTTGTCTGTCATTACACGGCCTTACTGGAAGCTGGCAAAGCTTGGCGCAACGCCGGCATGGCTGTTTCTCTGCAGTGCCTTTACCCTGCTTGCTTTTATTGCCGTTTACTGGATTGCAGATGTAAAGGGAAAAGCCCGCTGGTTCAAGCCCATCAGACCCGCCGGAACAGATACATTACTTTGCTACCTGATCCCTTATTTTGTATATGCCATACTTAGTGCAACAAATTTCCATTGGCCCGATCCTGTCATCACGGGAGGTATTGGCCTGGTGAAATCATTATTGCTCGCACTGTTCTGTGTGTTTATTACCGGCAGGCTCAACAAGGCAGGGGTGCGGCTCAAATTGTAAGTTTTTTATTCTTTTAATAATTCTTAAAAAAAATGAAACAGTCGATCATTTTTCTGACCGGTATCATTGTATTTATAATATTTCTATCTGCCACTGAATCCGGGGAAAAACAAAAGAACAGGCCTGTGATCATTGCGTATGTAGGCGGGTTCAGGGGGCTGGCAGATATTGATTCATTGAATCCGAAAAAACTTTCGCATATCAATTATGCTTTTGTAGATGTGAAAGACAACCGGGCATGGCTGCACAATGAAGCAACCGATACTATTAATTTCAGAAGACTCACTGCATTGAAAAAACAGAATAAAGACCTTAAAATACTTATTTCACTCGGCGGCTGGACCTGGAGCAAAAATTTTTCTGATGCAGTGCTTACAGATTCTTCGACCCACGCATTTGCTTACAGTTGTATTGATATTGTTGCGAAATATGGACTTGATGGTGTGGACATTGACTGGGAATATCCGGGACTGATTGGTGACAACAACAAATTCAGGCCCGAAGACAAGGAGCATTACACACTACTTTTCAAAGAACTGAGGCAAGGACTCGACAGTCTTGCAAAAATCACCCGCAAGAAATATCTTGTTACTACCGCGGTGGGAGGTAGTTGGGAATTTATTGCACATACGGAGATGGACAAGGTGGCGAAATACAACGATTACATTAATGTGATGTCGTATGATTATGCGGGTGGTTCGGATACGATATCCAGTCATCATACGAATCTGTATGCATCTTCCGACGATACATCGCAGGGCTCAACAGATAAATCGATTAAAGCTTTTATAGCGGCAGGTGTGCCTGCAAAAAAACTGGTAGTAGGGATGGGATTTTATGGCAAGGGATGGGAAATGGAAACGGGAGACAACAATGGATTGTACCGCAGGGTGAAAAAATTTTCACGGGGAGGAGGATTTGATTATTTGAAAGACAGCCTGGAAAATAAAAAAGGGTTTATTAAATACTGGGATGATGTTGCGAAGGCGCATATTTATTTAATCCGCAAACGAAAATGTTCATTACCTATGATGATGAAAAGTCTATAAAGGAAAAATGTCAATACATAAAAAAGAACAATCTGGCCGGAGCCATGTTCTGGGAATATGATGACGACAAAAAGGAATACCTGCTCGACGTGATAGCCAGGGAGTTTAATTATTAATTAAGCCTTAGCTTCAATCTTGATAAAAACTCAATTTTCATTCTCCCACAATTTTGTACCATCGCCTTTTGATTTTCTCCACGCATCACGCCATTTGTGAATATCAACAGGATTGATAAATCTCCACAAGTAAAGGTTCTGAAAACACAGGGCCTTTTAAGGGAGTAGTTTGCAGCAGCAGTTGCAGCCTATTCTGAAAGAAGGGTAAATGAGTTCATTCAGGTAATAATTTATTTTT
>JANOTW010000168.1:0-2033 GCA_031416575.1 Ferruginibacter sp. | reverse complement strand
AATGTCATACCCCCATCCCCTGAAGGGGTGTTATGGATTTTTTTCATTTTATTCGTTTTGTAAGTGAGTATAAATTTGTGTGCTGTCTAATCCTGCATGTCCTAAAAACAGTTGTATCCTTTCCAGCTTCATGCCGCTTTGTAAAAGATGGGTGGCTATTGAGTGCCGTAAGGTATGTGTACCGACTTTCTTTTTAATCCTTGCTTTGCTCACTAACTTTTTAATACGGATGTATAAACTTTGCTTGTTCATTGGCTCACCTTTGTTTGCCCCGATAAAAAAATAAGTTGATTGATTGCCCTGTAGTAATTCTTTTCTTGCATAGTCCATGTACAACATCATTTCTTCAAAGTTTTTTTCTGCTATCGGTACAAACCTTTCTTTGTAATGCTTGCCCTTGCGTACATGCAGCACTTTATTATTTTGGTTGATGTCGTGTAGTTCTAAACTGGCTCCCTCGTTTAATCGTAATCCACAACCGTAATACACTGCTAACATGGCTTTGTCCCTGATGCCTAAAACAGTGTCTGTAATCACTTCGTAGAGTTGTTGTATTTCATTCCTGGTTAACCATGCTGGCTTACTCCTTTCTACTTCTAAACGCTGTAATGCAAAGCCTGTAATACTTCTGCCGGTTTCCCTGATGTGCCTGCTAAATAATTTTAAGGATTGTATGTATTTATTGATATGGTTATTGCTCAACTGTTTCTTTGTCCGCTCTCCAATTTTTGTTTGCAGGTATTCTATAAAACAGTTTGCATCGGTTGCCGTTAGTTGTTCTAACAATAACTTTCCTGTTGCTTCCTGGTACTGTAAAAAACCTTTCACTGAACCGCTCAGCCCTGGTATGCTTAATGGTGAGTAATTCAAAAGCTGTAACCATTCTGTGAACGATTGAAGCAATAGTTTGTACTCACTGCTTTGCAATGTGATTGGTTTCTTTTTCATAAAAATAATTTTTGCTAATAGTCTTTTTCAGTGAACCACTGAACCACTGGAAGTAAATCCTTTGCTGGGTTGCCTTTGAGTGGTTCATTTGGCTTAGTGAACCACTACTGAACCACTGAACCACTGACCTTTATTTGCTGGTGTGTTCTTTGATGGCTTGCAGGATGCTTTGTAAATGTTGCTCCACGGCTGATTTTAAGGCTTCGTATTCGTTCATATTTACAACGGTGTATTCATAGCTTCCTTTTCTGTAACGGTTGCCATTTGCCTTTATATAACCGTACCGCATCAACTCTGCTAAATATCTTTTCATATTGCCGGGGTTCATTCGTAACTGCTCCCTGATCAGCTTTGCATTAAAAGTATTGGTACTGGCTTCTTTGGATAACTGCTTTAGCAGTTCTAAAAATTCCCTCGTCGCTTTTGTTAGTTCATCGCTCTTTGAGAACAAAACATCTTTCATAAAATAAAATACCTGCTCTATATCTTCATACGTTACATCAATTTACAACACGCCATGTTTGTCTTTCTTTACTTCTCTTTGATACTGGTGATAAAATGCAATGGCTTTTATAAATCCCCTTAAAAGTGTTATCGTCCTTCTTGGCCGGAACACCGCTTCCGGTAAGGTTATAAACCTGCTGTATGGATTGTTTACCTGTACCGGCCTTAAAACGCTTTGTATGTTTCTAAATAATTCCTTGTATTGGTTTTCTTTCTCCTGGTCAATATCGCCACTTTCAACGGCTGCATGGTATTCCATTATTTTTTTATCCTGGTCTTTGCCCGTGTCTATGTAAAGCAGGATACAGCGGTTTGCATTGTCCTCGTAAACCTTTTCTTTGGTGGTACAACCACTGATGCAAACAGGGCCTTCCACTACTATCGTTACCGTTTTTAAATTGCCCTTGCTGTCTTTGAGTGTTACCGTCTTGCTGATCTTCCTTTTGGTTTGCAGTTCCCTCAACGGATAGAACACCTGCATCGCCCCGTCCAGGTCTTCAAAAATTATCAGCTTGTGTTGTAACTCATGTTGCTTAAAGTAGTACAAAGCATTTTCCGTAATCTGTGTGATTTCTATTTTA
>JANOTW010000167.1:0-5107 GCA_031416575.1 Ferruginibacter sp. | reverse complement strand
TTTATCCGCTGTACCGGAAATTTCCTTCCGGCGTGTGCCCGATGAAGCTGGCGACAGTTGTACTTTTTTGAGCTGGTTCCTGCCTACTCAAGAAATTACAAAAGCGGTGGTTGCTGAAATGAGATCACAGGGAATTATGGCCGGCAATTTTTACTGGTACGATAATAACTGGCATTACATCAGTAAATGGGATCATTTAAAAGATTCAGCTACCCTCAATAAATTACATCCCGATTTAAAAGCCGCGGTGATCCATCATGCGAACAAGGATTTTTCTGCCAGCGATGCGGTAATGGGCCGTTGTGTTTCTACACTTATCAGTTTGTTATGGACTGAAGAACAAATACAGGAAAAGGGCGGGCAAATGGTAACGGTAATAAAAAAAGTGTTGAGTGGCCATGCGGCAGCTCATTAAAACCATTCGGCCCTAACAAAATGCTTTAACCTATAATACATGAAAAATAATAACCGCCGCGGTTTTTTACAAAAGGCAGGGGCATTAACGGCGACTGCTTTTTTTTCTTCCCTTGCAAAGCCTGCATGGGCAAACAATTTGGAAACAGCTTTGCAAAATGCCGAAGGAATACCGGCTGATGCTTTAGCAACAGAAGAGGAATTCTGGTACTATATCCAGCAATCATTTACCGTTTCCCCGGGTCTTATTAATTTGAATAATGGCGGTGTATCCCCGGCGCCTAAAACCGTGCAGGATGCCATGAAACGCTATTATGATTATAGCAATGAAGCTCCCAGTTATTACATGTGGCGCATTCTTGACCAGGGCCGTGAACCATTAAGAAAAAATTTGGCGAAGCTGGCTGGCTGCGATGCGGAAGAAATTGCCATCAACCGCAATTCATCCGAAGGATTGGAAACGGTGATATTCGGCTTGCAATTAAAACCCGGTGATGAAGTGGTAGCTGCCAAACAGGATTATCCCAATATCATCAATGCATACAAGCAAAGAGAGATAAGGGATGGGATAAAAATGGTTTGGATCAATCTGGAACTGCCAGGCGAAGATGAAAATTATTTAGTGCAGCAATATGTAAAAGCTTTTAATTCAAAAACCAAGGTTGTAAATATTACCCATATCATTAACTGGAACGGACAAATACTTCCGGTAAAGAAGATAGCGCAGGAAGCGCATAAAAGCGGAATAGAAGTAGTAGTGGACGGAGCCCATTCGTTCGCTCATTTTGATTTTAAAATTCCAGATCTTGATGCTGACTATTTTGCGGCCAGTTTACATAAATGGCTCTATGCACCCATCGGCAGCGGTATGTTGTATGTAAAGAAGGATAAGATCAAAAACATTTATCCATTACTTGCCACCAGTGACAATCCATTAAAGGATGATATTAGGAAATTTGAAAATTTGGGTACCAGGCCTTTTTTTATTGAACAGGCTATTGGCAAAGCCATCGAATTTCATGAAATGATCGGTAGCGAACGAAAAGAAAAGCGGTTACATTACCTAAAGAATTACTGGATGGAGAAAGTGCGGCATATTCCAAAAGTAAAATTAAATACTTCACTTGATCCGAAATGGGGTTGTGCAATCGGTAATATAGCCGTAGAAGGAAAAAAGCCGGGCGAACTTGATTCCTTCCTCTTTGAAAAATATAAAATTCACACAGTCGGTATTGTATGGGAAAATATTAATGGCGTAAGAATAACTCCAAACGTTTACACAACAATCAAAAATCTTGATCTGTTAGTAGAGGGTATAACGGCTTTTGCAAAGAGCTAATGGCACGTTGGCATTATATATCACTCCAAAGTTCTTTTATATTTTTCCCCCTTCAGGGGATAGGGGTACTTCCCCTCCATCCTGTCACAATCTTCTACACTCCCCAACCTAAACCGGAAAGGAATTTTGGTAGCTTTTTCGAATTTTATTTCCTGCTTACAAAAAAAGCCCAATGGAGATGCATAAAAATTGGGGGCGATAACCTGTTTAACCGTGGCTGTAATGGTATTTGTTTTAATAAGGAAATTTGAAGTTTCAATTGAAGTTTTTGTCTTTTCCAATAATAACATTTTCCCCGGTATAGCAGGTTGATTTTGTGAAAAAGCTTTGGCGGCCACAAAAATCATGCAAAAAAATATAATTTTATCTTTTTTATTCACTTCACGTAGATATATGTGTGTAAATTTACGGTTTTATAGAATAATGAGTTTGAATATGCGTTAGATTAGTTCATTAATGGGCTTTATAAAAAAGGGCAGGCCAATAAAGAATATTAGTTAAACGGTACTCCAAATTATTATTGTTGATCAATAGAAATAGATCGCAACAATAAAATTTGAGGATGCTGTAAAAAATACTGGTAACAAAATAATTATATAAACATAATCGTCTCCGCATGGGGCAAGTGGTAAAAAATATATGGCTTTAAGTCAGGGATTATATCAACGGCAATTACAAAAATTATCGCCCCAGCAAATTCAGTTGATGAAATTGCTGCAGGTGCCTACCGCCATGTTGGAGGAACGGATAAAAGAAGAGCTGGAAGAAAATCCGGCATTGGAAACAGGTGAAGAAGAGGAAGCCGAAGAGTTTGAAAACGACACTACCGAAGAATTTGAAACCAAAGAAGATGAATTTGACCTGGACGGCAGCAAGGATGAATATGAAAATATTGACATCAGCGATTATGTGCAGGATGGGGATGATGATATAGCCGATTATAAAATGAGGGATGAAAATTACCCCGAACAGGATGATAACAAAGTAATTCCCCATAGAGTGGAAACAGGTTTTAATGAAATAATGCTGGAACAGGTGGGGCAACTGAACCTTGACGAACACAAGCAGCAGGTGGCCGAACAGATCATTGGCAACCTGGATGATGATGGGTATTTAAGAAGGGATATCAGCGCCATAGTTGATGACCTTGCTTTCAGGCAAAATATTCAAACCACCGAAGAAGAAATCGAGGAGTTGGTTTTGCAGATACAACAGTTTGATCCGCCCGGCGTATGCGCCAGGAATTTACAGGAATGCTTGCTGATTCAATTGGAAAGAAGGGTAGGTGAAGGAGCGGGTGTAGAGATGGCCATAAAAGTACTGGAGAAATACTTTGAAGAGTTTACCAAAAAACATTACGAAAAAATCCAGCGGGGGTTAAATATAACTGACGACCAGCTAAGGGAAATTATCAACCAGATAATAAAGCTAAACCCCAAGCCTGGCGGCAATATCGGCGAAAGCAGCAAAGGCGAAGGTTATGTGATACCCGATTTTTTTATCATCAACAATAACGGCAAACTGGAATTAACGCTTAACAGCAGGAATGCGCCCGATCTTCGAATTAGCGAAGGCTACCGGGATATGCTGAAAGATTATGACCGTGGTACCAAAAAAGATAAAAGACAAAAAGAAGCCGTGCTGTTTATTAAGCAAAAGATTGATTCGGCCAAATGGTTCATAGATGCCATCAAGCAGCGGCAACATACATTATTAAGTACCATGGAAGCCATTATGAATTATCAATACGAATTTTTTATAACCGGCGATGAAACTGAAATGAGGCCAATGATACTGAAGGATATCGCCGAAAAAACAAATCTCGACATCAGTACGGTAAGCAGGGTTGCCAACAGTAAATTCGTACAAACTGAATTTGGCACCTATCGCCTGAAGTTTTTCTTTAGTGAAAGCCTGCAAACCGACAGTGGCGAAGAAGTAAGTACCCGTGAAGTAAAAAAGATTTTAAGTGATTTAATTGAGGCCGAAAGCAAAAAGCATCCGCTGAGTGATGAAAGGCTAACTGAATTATTACAGGAAAAAGGCTATAATATCGCCAGAAGAACAGTCGCCAAATATAGGGAGCAACTGAATGTTCCGGTGGCAAGGTTAAGAAAGCAATTATAAAACCCCTATCCCCTAAAGGGGAAAATGAATCTCCGGAGGGGATGTAAGATATAAAGTTTATGGATATTACAAACCCGGTATTGGAAGGAAAGGAAATGGCTCAAACGCAAACTGGCAGGCATTCTCCGGTAGCCAGGTTTTTTGCCCACTTGTTTTCTTATATTTTTCATCCGCTTTTCATTCCGTTGTATGTTACCTTTTTTTTAGCGTTTATACATCCTGGCTATTTTTCAGGCTTTAGCTTGATGGGTAAAAAGAAATTGCTGCTATTGATTGCGCTGAATGCAGTCGCATTTCCGGCCATCACCGTTTTATTGTTAAAGGGATTGGGGTTTATTGATTCCCTTTTTTTAAAAACACAAAAGGACCGGATCATTCCTTACATCGCCTCCATGACGTTTTTCTTTTGGACACAATACGTGTTAAGGGAACAAAGCTATGTACCCAGGATATTAGTAGCTTTCATGTTTGGGGTTTTTATTTCTTCTTCAGCAGCATTGATCGCGAATATCTATTATAAAATAAGTATGCACGCTATTGGTATGGGCGGGCTGGTTGGTTTATTTCTCGTTATCATGCAACAAAATACCCTGTTAATGACATGGCCGTTATCGCTGGCGATTTTGCTGGCAGGTTTGGTATGTACCTCCCGGATGATCGTTAGTGACCACCGCCCTAAAGAAATCTATGCAGGTTTAATGGTAGGGTTGGTTTGCCAGTTTGTAGGGGCAGTCATCAATTTATAATGAAAGCTTTTTTTCTAACCGGCTAACAAAATTCTGTGGGGCATCGTTGTAGCTTGCCCTCCCCACAGTATTGTGGGGATTGTGGGCCACTCTTCAATACAACCATATTAATTTTTTTGTCCGGGCAGAAGTATTTCATAGGATCATCGTTGCGTCGCACTCGTGTACTGAATACCATTGGGGAACTTTAATTGCGTTTTAAATTAATTCCAGAGCTTATTTTATTTGGTTATTGCGCAAAATAAATATCACTGATTTTTCCTTGCGCAGTAAAATACCTTCCTCAAAACAATCTGTTGTAAAGCCTTCTCATAGCCGGTATTCCCTCCGAACTGCTTTTGCGCCGTTCCTTGTATGTCCTTAATATAGCGCCCGGCTAAGAATTAAAATCAAGAGGCCCCGGCCAATTCCGGGGCCATCTCTCTTCTGTCATGCCTAACAATTGAGGTAAGCGGCGTATTTGAAAATCAAACCTGGCTAT
>JANOTW010000166.1:0-3908 GCA_031416575.1 Ferruginibacter sp. | reverse complement strand
AAATGCGAAGCATATTTTTTGAAAGAAGCAAAAGCAGCGGCGTTGCAGTTACGCAGCCCGCCGGCTGAGGAGGCAAAAGCAACGAATTTAAAAGAGAAAGTAAATACCACAGGGTCTTTGCGATTAATGCACCTAATTCTAATCACTAATTTACCCCTTGCGCAGTATAATAGATCAAAGGGGCATTAAATGTTCATCTTTTGGTGTAAGCTATAGTGATTTGGTCAATAAGACAGTAAATGTAAATAATAGTAATTTTTTCATAAAGCAAATTGGATTGTAAATAATTTATGCTGCATATATAGATTGCATTTCAGTCAAATATGCTGCATAATGTTCATTTCCCTCTAAATTAACCTGACTGTGCCCCTTGGCATTAGCATTCATCCAGGCAGGGTTTTCACTACCTGCACAAAAAATTATAAAAACACCGTGCGTGAAACCCATGCGTTTTTAAAGAGCTTGCCATATTTTTCATCCACTCTTCAAAATTACAGCACACCAACATTACATTGCAATGCATAGGTTTCTTTTATGCTTTAAGATTGCTGGCATAATTTCCGGAAATTTAAGTGCCTTAACCATCGGGGTTTCATCCTGCTACACTTTGCGCTGCTATGAAAACCCCGTCAGGACGTCACCCTGTTAGCGTAAAAATTGATACCGGTAATTCTTTCGCTCCGGTGCAACCAAATCCTATGTTCATCCATTTCATTATTTTTGCACAATGTCAATTGTAAATACCATACAAAAAAAAGTTACAGAAACTTTATCAGCTCTATTTAACCAAACATTTTCTGAGAAAGATTTCCAGGTTAATCTCACCAAGCCTGAATTTGAAGGCGACTATACCGTGGTAATGTTTTCATTGGTCAAATCACTGAAATTGTCCCCGGATGCTATTGGTAACCAACTGGGCGAAAAATTAGTCAGCGATTATCCTGAATTATTCACGAAATTTAATATTATCAAAGGGTTTTTAAACCTTACAATTGCTGATACTTATTGGACTGCATTGGTGCAAAAAAATTATGACAACAGCGCTTATGGCAGGAAAGAAATGAATGGTAAAAAAGTGATGGTGGAATATTCTTCTCCCAACACCAATAAGCCTTTGCACTTAGGGCATTTAAGAAACAATTTCCTGGGATGGAGTGTGGCTGAAATATTGAAAGCCAATGGTTACGAAGTTATAAAAAGCTGCATGGTAAACGACCGGGGAATTCATATTTGTAAAAGTATGATCGCATGGCAAAAATATGCCAATGGTGCAACGCCGCAATCAACCGGCATTAAAGGTGATCATTTGGTGGGTGATTATTATGTAACATTCGAAAACGATCTGAAGGCCGAAAGCCAGGTACTGATCAACAAAATTAAGCTGGCGGATCTATGCGACTTTACAGGTGCTGAGCTGGAAAAGCTGGATAAATTATTGATTGCGTTAACCAAACTGGATGAAATAAAAGATGAAGAAAAAATTACAAAGCTTCATGAGGAGATAAAAGAAATAGCAAGAAACAATACCAAAGTTATTGCCGAAGCAAAACAAATGCTACTTGATTGGGAAGAGGGTAAACCGGAGGTTATAGACTTGTGGAAAAAAATGAATAGCTGGGTGTATGCAGGCTTTGATATCACCTACAAAAAAATAGGCAGCGACTTTGATAAAACTTATTACGAAAGCAATACCTATTTATTAGGAAAAGGCATCGTGCAACAGGGACTTGATAAAAAAGTATTTTTTCAAAAAGAAGATGGCAGCATCTGGATAGACCTTACCGCTGACGGATTAGATGAAAAAATTGTACAGCGTAAAGATGGCACATCCGTTTACATTACCCAGGATATCGGATTGGCACTACAAAAATATGAGCAATATAAAATTGACCAAAGTATATATGTAATCGGCAATGAGCAAAATTATCACATGAAAGTGCTGCAACTGATCTGTAAAAAATTAGGCATGCCCAATGCGGATAATATTTTTCATTTGAGTTATGGAATGGTGGAATTAACTACCGGGAAAATGAAAAGCCGTGAGGGTACTGTGGTAGATGCGGATGAACTGGTAGATGAAATGGTAGCCACTTCACAAAAGCTTACGGAAGAACTGGGAAAAGTAAAAGATTTTACAACGGAAGAATTAAAAGGGCTCTACGATATTATTGGACTGGGGGCGATGAAATTTTACCTGTTGCGGGTAGATCCAAAGAAAACAATGGTATTTAACCCCGAAGAGAGTATAGACTTTCACGGCTTTACCGCCCCATTTGTACAATATACGCATGCAAGGATAAAGAGTATTTTGAGGAAAGAACCAGCAAATGGTGAATTGTCAATGCTGAAGGTGAAGGATGATAGTTTTGAAGACAACAGCAATTTGCTTACCCTGGAGAAACAAGTGATTGTAAATTTAGAGCAATACCCGGGTGTTTTGGAGCAGGCCTGTGCCGAACACAACCCTTCGGTGATCGCCAATTATGTTTTTAATTTAGCCAAAACATTTAATTCATTTTATGCTGAGCATTCCATCGCCAATGCTGAAACTGAGGCCAAAAAACAACTACGTTTACACATAGCCGGTATGACTGCCAATACGATTAAAAACGGTATGCAACTAATGGGAATAAGGGTACCGGAAAGAATGTAGCCCCTGCCCCCCGCTGAAGGAAACCACCTGCCCCCTGAAGGGGAAATTTCGTTGCTACTGTATTCGATATTTGTTTGCTCTTTTATGGCGCTGCGGAAAGCCCCATACAAGGAGGAATTTAAATTATTACATTATTTGGTATTTGTTTTGTCTTTAAAATATATCGCAATAGAAAGTCACTAATATCCAATAAAAAGACTCTTGAATTTTAGCAGGTTGTTCGAAGGCCACCCCTTTAGGGGCCGGGGGCAAGCATTCTCTCCAATCCCTCTTCAAAACTCAATGGCCTAAACCCCAGTTCTTGTTTTGCCTTCTCTATGATAAAACCGGTTTTGGCGGGCCGTTTGGCAGGTTGGGTAAATAAGGATGCATCCACTTTTTCAATCAACGTTTTATCTAAACCAAGCCATTCAGCGGTTGCAATTGCCATGTCGTATGGGCTCAGCATCTCTTCTCCTGAAATATGGTATATGCCCGTTGCGTTTTTTTCAACCGCTAATAAGATTCCTCGCGCCAGGTCATCCACATAGGTTGGCGTTCGCCATTGATCGCTAACTACCTTTATATTTTTACCCCCGGCTAAATTTTTTTGTACCCAGCTAATGAAATTATCCCTGTTACCAATCAATATATTGCCATATACCAAAACCGTCCTTATTATACACCAATGCAATTCACTTTCCATTACAGATTTTTCCGCTGCTAGTTTAGTGCTGCCATAATAATTTATTGGTCCGGGAATATCCGATTCTGTATAAGGCCCATCCATTCCATCAAAAACAAAATCAGTAGAGATATAAATAAAACGGGCTTGAATACTTTCCGCGGCGCTTAATAAAAAACGGGTGGCGGTAACGTTGGTATTCCAGCAGGCAACCGGATCGGATTCACATTCATCAACCTGCGTTATCGCTGCGGTATGTATAATAATGCCAGGCTGGTGGAGTCCTGCAAAAGAAGCGACTTCCATACCATTGGTAATATCAAGCGGAAAATAATTGAACCTGCCGGAAGAAGAGAAAGGTAAACGGGATGCTCCCCTACCAGTGGCAATAATATCATGGCCTGTTGTATCTATCAACAGCTTTACCAAATGTTGTCCCAGTAATCCATTTGCGCCTGTTATGAGTATTTCCATACAATGATTAGGTTTTTGTAATAAGTTTTATTAATTAGGGATAGGTTTTACAAACCTGCAGGATAAAAATTATTTTCCTTGTTTGATGCCCCTTGCCCATTATCTGCTATAAAATGA
>JANOTW010000165.1:0-3363 GCA_031416575.1 Ferruginibacter sp. | reverse complement strand
TCTTTTGTTTTATCAGGATTTTCGGGAATATCCTTTCGCTTAGTCAAACTGTAATGTAATAAACCTGCCGCAAACTTAAGTAAACCAAACCATTTTGAAAAGTGAGGCTTTTTTGGCCTGTTTTGAGATTTTGGGAAATTCAGGGAAAACTGACCACAAAATAGCCCCTGTTCAGGATTAGAAGCAGAGGCTATTTTTGTAATGGGCTATTTGCAGATAATTTTCAGCCCTCTTTGGCTGGCTCTTTTGCATTGTTTTTCGGGGTTTTCGGCTTTTTCTTTCTCCCCAATATTGCTCTTATAACAATTATCAGCAGAAAAACCGTTAACCCGGCTCCTCCAATCATTACCGCTACGGCAGCACCTTCCGAACCATTACAGGACAGTCCGCAGGCAAGTGCACCAACAAGATAGAGCAGTCCCAAAGCGACCAAAACCGATAAAATGATGAGGCCAACTTTTGCCCCCGTAGACATATCATTATCTTTTTTAACAGCCCTGATCTGTTCTTTCAACAATTTATTTTTTTCTTTCCATTTCAAAGATTTTCCTGTTTCATCTTTTAAAGAAGCAGAAAAAGCGGCGATTGTTTTATATGTTTTTACAGTACTGTCTGTCGGCGGTTTTGTACTTACAGGAAAAGCGGCATGTAATGGTGTTGAGTAACTAAATATTTCTGCCGGCCGGTTACTAAAATAGACAATCATACAAAAAGTGGAAGCAGCCAGCAAGACGTCACAACTTTTTTGCCGCACATAAAAAGCAGCAGCATTTAATTTTTTTCCTTTTAAATATTTGGCCGGGTAGGCCACAAGACCGGTAAAGTAAGTACAGATAAATGCTAGCATGACAGCAGATGGAATGGAAACACCAATATCAGTTAGTAATATACCAGTGGCGATACCTAGTGCTGTGAGCAGGATGAAAGAAACAACAATAATAAGGCGGGATAAACCTTTATGATTTTTTGCCCATTGTGAAAGTTTTTTCATACAGTTGATTTAAAGGTTAAATGTTTTTAAACAAGTTATTTGTTTTATAGGGGGAGTTTAATAGAAAATGCAGGGTAGTGTGTCCTGGTAATTGCATTCTGCTGAATAAATGTCCGGCTTTCCATTTTGAATGAGGCGGAAATATTTTCGGCTTTTCTTTTATTTTTTCCGGAGGCAAGAAAAAATGGAATACTGCCGAGCATGGAAAGAGTGCCAATACCCCAAAAGGTGGACTTGATTTCATCATTTTTATGGTGCCCGCCCCAAAACAAATCATCCCAGAAATTGCCCGAGCTGATATATTCTCCTTCTGGAATGGCAAACCCCGTCAGAAACAATGCAGTTCCTCCTCCCATTAATACCCAGGCAGCAGTTTTTTGTTTTTTACTTTTTTGAAGGTAATCAGTTTTAACAGCCGGGACTTCTGTTGTGATAGCCTGACTGAATGATGTAATAGAGAACATCATTATCAGCGAAGCAACAAGTGTTTTTTTCATAATCTTATTTTTAAGGTTAATAATCTGGTTTAAAAGCTTACATAGAACACTCCATTTGTCAATGCTTCGGTAACGGGAGTACCTCCCGCACTACCGGCACTTAATAACCCTCCTTTAAATGTGCCTTTAACAAATGAACTGTTGATTTCAGTAATGGTTATACTTACAGGATTGGTAATGCTTCCATATGCGTTGGATTGAAGTACGCAGGGAAATAACACCTCAACACAATGTGTCATCGTTACAAGCGGATTGCCGACAGTATTTTCTGTATAAATACCAGTAGAAATTTGAGCAGGGCTTACTATACTGAAACTCAGATTGGTTGTAGAGTTGGTTCTGTAATTCCCCTGGATATGAATTCCATAACCGCCGGTTACCGGCAATCTGGTTGCTTTTGCCTGCACACTAAATGTACTGGTGCTTCCACCTATATCTACTTTAATGGTACCAATTGGAATATCAGTTGCATCTTTTTTACAGGAGAACAAGAGTAACACCATCATTACTGAAAGGGCCATATACTGTTTCATAATTTAATCTTTAAGGTTAATGAAGGAATGCTACGATTTGAAAACCCGTTTTTTTGAACCAGCACTGCTTTTTCATTTCTAAATGAAAGCGACAGAGCCTTTAATTTGTTTTTTGCTGAAGCAATTTGAAAAGGGATAGCCGTAATACAAAGTGCCCCTCCTGCAATCAGCAGCACTTCCCCTGTCTTGGAATTACTTTTGCTTTCTTCTGTTTGCCCCGGCAGCAGACCGTTATCAAATTCTGACATAGACATTATCCCTCCGATAGTAAGGAGGGCAACCCCTGGAATGCCTGTTGCAAGGGCGATGGTAGATTGTTTTTTGCTTTTTTTCAGGTAATCTTGTTTGTTTAAAACGGCAGAAGGCGCTGTTTGCTGGCTGAATGAGACAACTGGTACCATCAACAGCATTGCAAAAACAATAATATTTTTCATAAACTGATTTTTAAAGAGAGTGAAGGAACAGGATGGTAAACAAAACTGCTTTTCTGAAGTTGCGGCGCTGTTTCATTTTTAAATGACAGGCTCATTGCTCTTTTATTGTTTTTGTCAGAAGCAATGAAATAATGGATGCTGCACAGCATAGAAAGAACACCTGTAAACCCGATAATTCTTTTAATTCTATCGTTTTTATATATTGTCTCAGGTGGTCCATCAACAGAAAACAGATTGAAAACATTAGTTGTAGAATTATAAACCGTTGGTTCTCCTTTTGGAATTATCGTACCGGTTAATAAGAGTGTTGCTCCACCGCCCAACATTATCCAGGCTGCCTTTTTTTGCTTTTTACTTTTTTGCAGGTAGTCTTGTTTGGTTAAGGCCGCAGAAGATTTTGATTGCTGACTGAATGATGCAACTGAGATTATCAGCAGCAGGGCAACAACAATAATTTTTTTCATAAACTTATTTTTAATGGTTACCTACTCATATCGCTTTTCGGTAAATGCGCCGTACTCTTTTGTAAGGATTTTCCGGCTTCTCCTGTTTGTTTTTATGATTTCATTCTTCTTTTCAGCGGGCATGACATTTTTATTTTCCCGCTGCTTCCCTACTGACGGGTAAGGATATGTATCAATTTATCCCCCGGATTAATTACATCTGAATTTGACCAGGTCAGCGTAATGCAATTAAAACTGTCAATTTTCACTGAACTGCCACTATACGTAGGAGTAAATAGGCCAAAAAAAGACCAGGTTGAAGAGTAATCAAACCCTAAAGTACTGTTGAATAATGACCATCTTCCTGTAGCATCGCCGGGAGGAAAACATTTAACACTGGCATCAATAAATGTGTAAGTGCGGTTTGCGTTAAGTGTGATTATATCATCCCTTTCACAGACATCC
>JANOTW010000164.1:0-2140 GCA_031416575.1 Ferruginibacter sp. | reverse complement strand
GGTAGTAATTCAATTTCAAAGCTATATTTATCGGTAGATTTAATTGGCAGGTACATACCAATTCGATATATTCAATCTTTTGAAATGAATCATGCCAAAATATGTACCAGGCAAAGCCTTATTTTAATAGCATTGGTGAGGACACCAGCCACGGTGGGTTACCCTGGCTGGTGTCCCCACCAGCCAGCGACAGTTATATATACACCATTGTTAACTACTGACAACCAATAAAAAATGACTGCAAATTTTCAGGGGTCAAGCTCCCCTCTCCTTCGGAGAGAGCCCGTCCCGATTTTTCGGGAGGTTGGGGGTGAGGTCAAACGCAGGGTTAAGCAGACCAATATTTAATAACTGCCAACCATTCATTTTAAAAAAGTGTATACTGCTTTTGTTGCGCCACCAGAGCAGGACGAATTTGGAATGCACCCTTAACCGGAACATGAAAGAATTCTTTCGAAGATTTGCTTATTTTTGACAACATCCAAACACGGATACATTTATTACATTTTTAATTATCATTATGACCCGAAAAAAATTTCCATTTACAGGTATCGGTTCGGTGGCATTACATAGTGCAGGCCATCAGAATGCTGAATACGCCCACCTTACACCCATCTACGCTACATCCACTTTTACATTTGATACCGCCCAACAGGGCATGGAGCGTTTTGCGGGTGTAGACAAAAGCCGGATTTACGGCCGGTGGGGCAATCCTACCTTTACAGCGGCGGAACAAACCATTGAGGCATTGGAAGCATTTAACATAGTAAATGAAAATGGTGAACCACTTAAATTAAAAGCTATCCTTCATTCCAGCGGCCAGGCTGCAATGACCACCCTGTTCATGAGTAATTTAAAATCCGGTGATACCGTTTTATCTCATTACGCTTTATACGGGGGCACGCACGAATTATTTTTGAAAGTAATGGCAGAGGCCGGTATCAATACTGTTATCGCCGATCTCCGGGATTTGAATGTGGTGGAAGATGCCATCAAAAAAAATCCCTCCATCAAACTAGTGCATATTGAAACCCCCGCCAACCCTACCATTCAGTGCGTGGATATCGCCGCGGTTACCGCCATCGCCAAACAGCATGGGCTGATCGTATCGGTAGATAATACCTTCGCTACCCCTTACCTGCAACAGCCTTTTAAGTACGGGGTTGATTTTGTTTTTCATTCTACCACTAAATTTTTAAATGGCCATGGTACTTCCATTGGTGGTGTACTGTTAGGGAAAGATATTGAAGTGATGAAAACCAAAGTATGGAAATGGCATGTGCTGCTGGGTGGCAACAGTAATGCCTTTGATGCTTTCTTACTGATAAATGGGATGAAGACCCTTGAGATAAGAATGGACAGGCATTGCAACAATGCGATGATTGTAGCGGATCATCTTGTAAAACATGCTGCTATCGCCCATGTAAATTACGCAGGGCTTACATCGCATCCAGACCATGCTACTTCTCTAAAGCAGATGAAACATCCGGGGGCTTTAATGAGTTTTGAAGTAAAGGGCGGGCTTGAAGCAGGCAAACGATTTATTGATAAACTACAGATGTGTGTAAGGGCGATTTCGCTGGGCACGGTGGATACACTGATTTCTCATCCGGCAAGCATGAGCCATAAAGGCCTAAGTAAGGAAGAAAGGGAAAAATTCGGTATTACGGATGGCCTCATAAGGCTCAGTGTCGGCATAGAAAATATCGCCGATATTTTAACTGATCTTGACCAGGCGCTGCTTTAGGTTTGTTCACTGTTCATGGGTTATGGCTGTTTAAATTACATGCTATTCATTTCATCCATAATATTCCTTGTTGTCCGGGCAGAAGAATTTAATAGCCTGCCCCGATATGCGGGGGCATTCCCGATAAAAATGCCGAAAGGTCGGCACCGGTCGGGATTTCGCAATACAGTTTTTTGTCCAAACTATATTTCAATTCTCAACATCGTTGCATCGCCCTCTCCTATACAACCATGCTTTTTGTTGCCCGGGCAGTGAAGCATTGGGCATCATCGTTGTGTCACTCCCTTTTACCGCATACCATTGGGGATCTTTAATTGTGTTTTATTATAACAATTTTTACCCCCTTTTGGAACACCCCGATTTTTCGGGAACGTAGAGACAAGGCAATGCCTT
>JANOTW010000163.1:0-2926 GCA_031416575.1 Ferruginibacter sp. | reverse complement strand
GAACATGTATTATTTTAGAATTAGTAAAAAGGGCCCCCTGGATTTTTATTGGCGGAACTCCTGATCTTTGGCAGTTTAAAGTGCAAGCTCTTTATCTTTTTTGTCCAGGCTGAAGTATTTCATGGCATTCCCGATAAAAATCGGGATTTCGCAATACAGTTTTTTGTCCAAACTATATTTCATTTCTCAACATCGTTGCATCGCCCTCTTGTACCGCATACCATTGGGGAACTTTAATTGCGTTTTACTGAGCAATTCATCAGACGCATTTTATGAACTGGTAGAAGACCTCCCCTTTAGGGGACGGGGGCAAAACAGGGTCTTCGAATAACGGCACATTTCAAAAAACAGTTCGCCATTTGAAAATAAATGACCACTAATTTTTACTCAGGTTGTAATGAGCGAAACATCAGCCCAGGTTTATTTGGGTACTCTTGTACTGAATACCATTGGGGAACTTTACCCACATTATTTGTTGAGAAGCATCAGTAAAATGTGTTCTAAACGAAATAAGAATTTTGCTCAACTCGGGTTATTGCAGGAAAAGATATGCAATCAGTTTTTAAAATCCGCACGCTTCATCGTTCCCGGGGCTAAATGGTCGCCTTCCACAAAATTGTAGTTCACAAATTTTATATGCTGTAATTCCGTTAATATGAAGGTAGTAGATGATACATAACTGTACGCTCCGCTGCTGCCCATTTGTTGCGTAAGCACGCTACTCTCCGGTATGGCTACATAAATTGTATCATGCGATATTTTACGGAATTCAAGTTTTATCCCTTCCCAGGAAGCATTGATCTCTTTGATTAATTTATCCGCCGTTAAGGTATCAGGGCTAACCTTCCTCTGTTGTTTTAATACAACATCGCCCTTTACGGAATCAAACACCGGCAACCATACCAGGTTCTTAAACTGAACAGGATTTTCAATAGATGGATTTGCACTTTCTACATTAATAAACGTGGTATCACCGGCAGCAACATCATCATTTGAATCCTGGTTGTTGCAGGAAAAAAGAAATACAAGCAAAGATAAAAGAGGTATGTTACGCATGGTTTTAAGATTATTATTACGCTTAGCAAACGGTTATGAAGCATTTTGTGAATAGTCCACCATAACCTGCAATGCAAAAAATTTAAGTGAATATGAAGATAAGATAAAGTCGGGGAAAAATTAGAATTCAGGTAACCCGGGTGCATACCAAATTGTCACTTTTTATAAGCCAGTGCTCGGTGGGACACCGACCACTGTTGTTGGAAGGGAGGCGTAATTTGAATGCCCTATTTTGCCCCAGGCCTTCCCGATGAACCGGGACAAGCTTTCCCGAAAAATGCCGAAAGGTCGGCACAGGTCGGGATGTTCCTAAAGGGGAGAGTTCATAAACTGCCCCTGATGAATTGCCCGGTATAACGTAATTAAAGTTCCCCAATGGTATTCAGCATAAGTCCCGATTCAAGTGTAACATCGGGATGCCCCGATAAAAGATCGGGGCAGGCGATGCAACGATGCCCCACATAGCTTCTTAGCCCGGACAAAAAAAAAGAATGGTTGTACACGAGTGCGTCCCGATACGCATAAGCTATCGGGATTTTGAACGCAACTATGTTTAATCAGTGCTTAATTGCCTGGCCAAAAAAAATAAAAAAATGCCCCTAAGCCTGCAACAGGCCGGAAACGCTGAATAAATATCAATGTTGCTTAATGTTGCAACAGCCAATTGTTTTATAATAAGGGTATGATTTTTTTTTACACCATGATTGAACCGATTCGATATTTGACCCTATTTTCCGTTTTATATATCTTTTCACTTTACATTTGTATTTGTATTTTCAATGTAGCCTGCCCGCAGGTGCTTTTGTTGAGAATGTTTACTTACCCATAAAATAAATGTAGTGTCAAATAAGGTTAATAAAGTGACAGCCGCAGGTTTACTTGTTGCTTTGGGAATTATATACGGTGATATCGGCACTTCTCCCTTGTACGTTTTTAATGCCATTATTAATAGTAAAGAAATTTCGGAACTTCTGATAATAGGAGGGCTTTCCTGTATCATCTGGACACTCACCCTGCAAACAACAATTAAATATGTAATACTTACCCTACAGGCGGATAACAAAGGGGAAGGGGGGATATTTTCATTATATACATTGGTAAGGCGTCAAAAAAAATGGCTGGTTATTCCTGCCATGATTGGCGGCGCCGCATTACTGGCGGATGGAATGATAACCCCTGCGATTTCGGTTTCTTCCGCCATTGAGGGATTAAAGCAAATCAAGGCTTTCAGTCACATCGAGCAGCACCAGGTTATATATATCGTATTGGGTATTTTGGTGTTATTGTTTTTTTTGCAAAGGTTTGGAACCGCATCTATCGGCAAATTGTTTGGCCCTATCATGCTGCTTTGGTTTGGAATGCTGGCAGTATTGGGTATTGTTCACCTGCAGGATGACCCGGGTATATTCAAAGCCTTTAATCCTTATTATGCTTTTAAGCTGCTAACAGTTTACCCCAGTGGTTTCTGGATATTGGGGGCGGTTTTTCTTTGTACCACGGGGGCGGAAGCTTTATACAGCGATCTTGGCCATTGCGGGCGGGCCAATATCCGCTACTCCTGGGTTTTCGTAAAATCCTGCCTGGTATTAAACTATCTTGGGCAGGGCGCCTGGTTATTAGCCAACTACAAAGGGAAAGTAATAACGGATGAATTGATCAAGAGCGGGTTTAATCCATTTTTTGGTGTTATGCAGGAGGAGTTTAAATTGGCCGGCCTGATTATAGCCACCTTTGCGGCCATCATTGCCAGCCAGGCTTTGATCAGCGGTTCGTTTACCCTTATCAGTGAGGCCATCCGGCTCAACCTTTGGCCACGCATGAAAATTAATTATCCTTCAGAGGCAAAGGGGCAATTATTTATCCCGGGCAT
>JANOTW010000162.1:0-23916 GCA_031416575.1 Ferruginibacter sp. | reverse complement strand
ATCGCTGGAAAAATATGCCCGCCGGTTCCGCCACCGGCTATGATGATGCGGGGGAAAGCCTTGCCCAGCCCCCCTGCCCCCCGAGGGGGGCTTGTCTCTTCTATGATTGTAGTTTCATTCACTTATTCGATTAGATTTTTTTTATTATGGCTGCCTGGATATTTTTTAACTACCCGGTTTGTTCCTTTAGTTTTAATTGTTTTTTACGTTACGACTAAAAGTTCCACATTGGTATGCGGTACAAGTTCCGATTCAAGTGTAACATCGGAATGCCGAAAGTCGGCAAGTCCCGAAGCACCACACAAACCTTACTCGGGATTAAGATGACACAACGATGCTTAATCAAGGAACTAATGTTGGAGCAATAAATAATATACTAATAAAATTAAACCCGCATACACTTTATAATTCTGAAACATCCTAAGCTGCTCCTGCGGCGGCCTGCGGGCTTTCCATCTGCTCCACGTTTCTTGCTACACTTAAAATAATACCGATTGATAAACAGGTGAAGAGAAAACTGCTTCCCCCCATGCTTACTAACGGTAACGTAACACCTGTATTCGGAAACACGTTTACATTGACCCCCATATTCGCAATGGCCTGTATCACCAAAGTAAAGCTTAGCGCCAATGCAAGAAATGCACCAAAAGCAAAAGGGCATTTCCGGTACAACCTGATGCAGCGGTACAAAAACAACAGATAAATAAAAACTATGAATGCGCCGCCTATTAATCCATACTCTTCCAGTATGATCGCGAAAATGAAATCACTGTAAGAATGCGGTAAAAAGTTTCTTGCATTGCTATTACCCGGCCCCCTGCCAAACCAGCCCCCGCTTGCAATAGCGATCTTTGCCTGGTTGATCTGGTAACTCTTTTCATTTCCATCCCCCTTTCCGCTGTAAACGAAAGTTTGTATCCGGCTTATCCAGGTAGGCACCCTGCCGGAAGAAAACAATGCCGGCAAATCTTTTGATTTACCTTCTTCCTTATCATAATATTTTACGGCTACCAAAAACAAGATCATGATGGGTATCATTGCAATGGCCATGGTCAATAAAATATGTTTCGTATTAACCCGCCCGATAAACATCAGCATAAAACTGGTACCGGCCACCAGGATGGCAGTTGATAAATTGGCGGGAGCAATCAATAAGCAAATAATCGCTACCGGTATGATGATGGGTAAAAATCCTTTTTTAAAATCTTTTATCACCTTTTGTTTTTTGCTTAACTGCCTGCTCAGGTACATGAACAGTGCAAGCTTGGCAAGGTCGGATGTTTGGAAGGTCATATTGATTACCGGTAGTTTTATCCACCGGCTGCCTTCGTTTAAAGTGGCGCCGAAAAAATAAGTATAGATCAGTAAAGGGATTGCTATCAAAAATAAGATGAGCGCCACTCTTGAATAAATCGTGTAGTTAACCCTGTGCGCAAAGTAGATAATGATAACACCTAAAATGATAAATGCGAATTGTTTAAACAGATAACTCTCGGTACTCTTACTATACTTATACGCCAATGAACCGGTACTGCTGTAAACTACCAGTAAACTCATCAGTGTAAGTATGATTACGATGGCCCATATCACACGATCGCCTTTGGTTCTGCGTACCAGGTTGCCACCCATACCACCTACACCCCTAAACGAAGAATTGAAAACTTCTTCAACGGTTTCGGTGGAGCCGAATAATTGTTTCAATATGGATTTACTGTCTTGCATAATGCCTCTTTCGTTTGAAGAAGATTCAATTTGTTGGTTAATCTTTTTCCTGTTTATTTTATTATTTCATGTCAAATTTTTATGGGCCGAACTTCAGTATTTCAATTTGGCTTCATTGGCGTCGCACTCTTGTACATTATATCTTTGTGGAACTTTACCCACCTGGTTTGTATTTACTTCATTCCACCTTTCTATATGCAGCGCAAAATACTTTTTGCATTGAAAAGTCTATATGCATCATCAATGCTGATACTACAATTCCTTTACCGCGTGTTTAAATTGCAGCCCTCTGTCTTCATAATTTTTAAAAAGATCAAAACTTGCGCATGCCGGGCTCAGCAATACAATATCACCTTTATCAGCAAAACGAAATGCAGCCTTTACGGCTTCTTCCGCTGAACCGGCGTCTGCCATCAATGATACAAAATCGCCGAAGGCTTCATGAATCTTACTATTATCGGTTCCCATACAAATAATGGCTTTTACTTTTTCTTTCACCAGGTCATTCAGTATAGAATAATTGTTGCCTTTATCTACCCCACCCAAAATTAATATGGTTGGATTTTCCATACTCTCCAAAGCAAACCAGGTGCTGTTTACATTGGTAGCTTTACTATCATTAATAAAAAGCACGCCTTTAATAGTGACTACCGGTTCCATCCTGTGTTCCAGGCCCTGAAAAGTTTGCAGGGATTCCCTGATATTTTCTTTTTTAATATCCACCGCCGTTGAAGCCAGGCTTGCGGCCATCGTATTGTATTGATTGTGCTTTCCTTTCAAAACAAAATCATCAACACTCATCTGCATATCTTCGTTTTTCCATTTCAGGTGCATCTCAGCGTTTGTCAGGTACGCACCCTGTGGCAGTTCTTTACTCATGGTAATGGGGTATAAGGTTGATTTAATGTGGTAATTCTTAATATGCCGGTTCGTTATTTCATCATCTAAATTGTAAATAAAAACATCATCTTCCCGCTGGTTTTCTACAATCCGGAACTTGCTGTTAATATAGTTTTGCATGTTGTAATCATACCTGTCTAAATGATCTTCCGTGATATTGGTTAGTATGGCAACATCCGGGCGAAAAGTTTTAATATCATCCAACTGAAAAGAACTGATCTCCACCACATATAAAGGCTTGGGATCGGTAGCTACCTGCCTGGCAAATGAGTAACCGATATTACCTACCATCGCACAGTCCAATGCGGCATGTTTGCAAATATGAAAGGTTAATGCCGTGGTGGTCGTTTTTCCGTTACTGCCTGTTATGGCTATAATCTTACTATCCCCTTTATACCTGTACGCAAATTCTATTTCACTGATAATTGAAATGCCTTTGGCCCGGATCTTTTTTACCAAAACATTTTTTTCAGGAATACCCGGGCTCTTTATTACTTCATCCGCCCCCAGTATTTTTTCTTCAGTATGCATTGCTTCTTCAAAATCAATATCGCTTTGCAATAACTCATTCTTATACACATCTTTTATTTCGTTGCCATCACTTACAAATACATCATACCCCTGTTGCTTTGCTAATAAAGCGGCGCCAACACCGCTTTCACCCGCACCCAATATGACAATTCGTTTTTTCATTCATTCATGCGTATGATACCCCTGGAATCAGAGTAAAAAAAAGTTTTTTAAAAGCATAGAATTTAACAGGCCCTTATTTCAAACAGGCCCGTCTTTATTGCTACAAACAATAAAAATGGTTTTTTCAAAAGCATAGAATCTAACGGGCCGGTGTTTCCAATAAGTTCTTCCTCATTGTAACAAAAAATTAAAACGGTTTTTTCAACAGCATAGAATTCAATAGTTCCTTTTTTTCAAATGGGCCTGTATTTATTGATACAAACAATAAAAAAGGGTTTTTCAACAGCATAGAATTTAACGGGTACCGGTACTTTTTAATATTTTACCCCTTACCCCCGCCAGGTATGGGAACGCTATCTTAATTTCAATGTTACTATTGCTATCACCACGCACAAAATGGTTAATATCCAAAAACGCACGGCTATCTTACTTTCATGGTATCCTAATTTCTGGTAATGATGATGGAGGGGGCTCATTAAAAATATCCTTCTGCCCTCGCCATACTTTCGTTTAGTATATTTAAAATATCCCACCTGTAACACCACGCTTAAACTTTCCACGAAAAACACCAGGCAAAAGATCGGGATCAATAATTCCTTACGAATGATAATGGCCAATGCGGCAATGATACCACCCAGTGCCAGGCTTCCGGTATCGCCCATAAAAACCTGCGCCGGGAAAGAGTTGTACCATAGAAATCCAATACAGGCGCCCACAAAGGCCGCAATAAAAATGGACAATTCCCCCAGGTTGGGTATGTACATTATATTGAGGTATTCCGCAAATTTTATGTTGCCGCTTACATAAGCGAATATGCCCAGGCAAATACCAATAATAGCGCATACGCCGGTAGCCAGGCCATCCAATCCATCCGTAATATTAGCGCCGTTACTCACTGCCGTTACTATGAATATCACAATGATAATATAAAGTATGTAGGTGTAATCCTGCAGGCTTTCGGGCAACAGTTTCGCATAATTGAATTCATGCGTTTTTACAAAAGGTATGGTAGTGATGGGTGATTTTACTTTTACAAAAAGATGCTTGCGGCCATCTATTGTCACCACATTAAAAGAATCACTCATCAATTTTTCACCGGGCCTTAATACCGAATCTTTTACCATCGTGAAATCCGGATTATATACTTCCCTTTGTACTACCACACTCTGGGTAAAATAAAGGGTGGCGCCCACAATGATCCCCAACATCACCTGGCCAAAAATTTTAAACCTTCCGGCCAATCCATCATCATCGCCTTTTTTATAGGCAGCCCCTTTCGCCTGTGCCCGTCTTTTTGACCTGAGCTTTAAATAATCATCAATAAAACCGATGGTAGCCAACCATACCGTACACAATAACATCAGGCGTATGTAAACCTTATCCAGGTTGGCCAATAATAAAGTTGGTATCAAAATCGCCAGGATAATAATGATGCCCCCCATTGTAGGGGTTCCTTTCTTTTGCTGTTCACCGGCTAATCCCAAATCCCTAACGCTTTCACCCCATTGCTTTTTGTGCAGAAAGTTGATTAACTTTTTACCATATACCGTAGTAATGAATAAACTCAATATCACGGCCAGCATCACACGAAATGTGATAAAGTCAAACAACTTACTTCCGGGAAATTTATATCCCGCCTCAGCAAGCCAGTGAAAAAAATGATACAGCATGCTTAATTTGAAAATTTGAAAATTTGAAAATTTTTTGTGCTTGTCACTTTATGGTTATTTTGCCAATTCAATATTCTTGTTACTCTTAATTTCCAGTGATTTTAAAACACATCAACTCTTTATCCAACAAATTATTATTCTCATCGAATCCCTCATTTTCACATTGTCTCATTTTCACATTTTCGAATTTGCCATACTGCGCAAGGGATAAATTAGTGATATTTATTTTATACAATAACCAAATAAAATACGCCCCCGAATTAATATAAAACGTAATTAAAGTTGCCCAATGGTATTTAGTACAAGAGGGCGATGCAACGATGTTGCTCATTGCTTCACTGCCTGGACAAAAATTTTTCCTCACCTTTTTATCCCTTGTGCAGTATAATTCGTCAATTTTTAAATTTGCCACTTACCTCAGTTCAAACATTTCCTTCAGCACTTCCTTATCATCAAAATGATTTTTAACCCCCTTGATATCCTGGTATTTTTCATGCCCTTTTCCTGCTACCAATACGATGTCCTCCTTTACCGCAAGGTTCACCGCTGTCCTGATTGCCTCCTTCCTGTCTGCGATAGTGATATATTTTTTTCTTGCTACCACATTTACGCCAGCCTCCATATCATGCAATATTTCAAGCGGGTCTTCACCGCGTGGGTTATCCGATGTAAAAATCACCTTATCACTATATTCACATGCGACTTCCGCCATCACAGGACGTTTGGTTTTATCCCTGTCGCCACCACAGCCAACTACAGTAATGATGCGTTCATTTCCCTGGCGCAATTTTTTAATGGTGGCGAGTACATTCAGCAATGCGTCCGGCGTGTGTGCGTAATCTATAATGCCAACTATTTTTTCATTCCTGCTCACCATATAATCGAACCTTCCTTCCGCGCCATCCAAACTGCTCAATTGTTTCAATACTTCGTTCTTATCTTGCCCCAAACAAATCGCCGCTCCCAATACCGCCAATAAATTATACGCATTAAACTCGCCGATCATCCGGAAATACACTTCAATATCATTTACCATCATGTGCAAACCGGAAAGGCTGTTATCAAGGATTTTACCTTTAAAATCAGCCATGGTTTTAAGGCTGTAGTAATACTTTTTCGCCACCGTATTTTGCAACATTACCATTCCGCGTTTATCATCCGCATTGCTGATTGCAAATGCTGATGAAGGAAGTGCATCAAACCAGGATTTTTTTACCCGGATATATTCATCAAAAGTTTTGTGATAATCCAAATGGTCGTGCGTTATATTACTAAACAAAGCGCCGGTAAATTGTAAACCAGTAATGCGATGCTGGTGAATAGCATGGCTGCTGCATTCCATAAATACATATTCGCAACCGGCCATCATCATTTGATTAAGCAAAGCATTTACACTAACCGCATCCGGCGTGGTATGCGTAGATGAAATGATTGCATCACCCACCTGGTTTTGAACCGTACTGATCAAACCACATTTATACCCGAGGGCGGTAAATAGTTTCCACAATAAAGTAGCAATGGTTGTTTTTCCATTGGTACCGGTAACACCTACCAGTTTCATTTTTAAAGAAGGTTCCCCGTAAAAATTATGACTGGCATAACCTGCCGCGGCTGCGCTATTTTCTACCTGTACCCAGGATATGTTTTCATTCGCGACTGTTGGCAAAGCTTCGCAAATAACCGCTGCGGCGCCATTTGCAATGGCGGTATCCATAAACTGGTGGCCATCCACCGCACTACCTCTTAGTGCAATAAAACAAGAACCCGCACTCACTTTACGGGAGTCTATCTGCAAATCCTTTACCTCAATATTGGTATTACCCTTTACTGCCCGGATGCTGACTTTATATAGTATGTCTTTTAAAATCAATTTAGAAATATTGTTACAGTTTGTCCTTTTTTAAATGAAGTACCTGATAATAAAGACTGGTTGAATACCCTGCCCCTACCGCTGGCCGTTACCCTCAGCCCCTTGTTTTCCAGCAGGTGCACCGCATCCTTCAAACCCATTCCTATTACACTGGGAGTTATTAAAGCGGGGCTACGGGGGCTTACCGGTAAATTTAAAACCGCCGTATTATTTTTCATGCTCATCCTTCTCCAGTAGCCTCCTGAAGCTGAGTCAGCAAAGGGTAAGTTCAACCGGTAGAAAATTGAATTCAAATCATTCTTCATACCATGATAATTGTATTGCATCGTGTCACGCGCTACAGGATCCGTAAATTTTTTGTTACTTAAATAGCGGGCGTAAATTTTATCACTGATCTCTTTGAAAACCCTGCCGGAAACATCCGCACCATATATCAATTTTGATTCGTTGCTATTTTGAATAACCACCGCTATCGTGTATTTAGGTTGGTTAGCCGGAAAATATCCCATGAAAGACGCCTGGTATATCTTATTGCCTTTGTTGTAGCCCCTGTTGTCTAAAGCTGTTACAGCGGTACCCGTTTTACCGGCAATGGAATAGGCGGTATCGAATAAAATTTTATGGCCCGTACCATGCAAACTGTCCACTACGGCTTCCAGGCAATCCTTTAACTGCGCCAGGGTTTCATCGCTGCATATTTTTTCCACCAATACCTGTGGCCCGATTCTTTTTACATTTACCCCATACTCGGTAACGGCATTTACCAGATAAGGCTTCATCATGGTGCCATTGTTAGCAACCGCATTGTACAGCATCAACATGTGTAATGGTGTTACCAGTTCTTCGTAGCCATGCGCCATGTACGGTATGGTGGTTTTGGCCCAGCTACGATTGGTTGGTTTTTTAATGGTGGGCTTACCCGATGATGCGGTTATATCAATGCCAGTGATAGTATCCAAACGCAAATGATGCAAATGCCCAACAAATTTGGAAGGTTCATTGTGATAGAACTGGTCGGCCATCTTTGCAAACGCCACATTGCTGCTTCTATAAAATGCTTCTTTAACCGTGATAGCGCCGGTTCCCAAATGAGCATCCTTTATCTTCAATCCATAAAATAATTTAGCGCCACCCTCACAATCCACAATAGAATTTTTATCTACATATTTATCTTCTATCAGGCTCAGTAAGGTTGCCAACTTGAAGATGGAACCAGGTTCAGTTGCTTTTCCAATTCCATAATTCAGGTCTTCGGCATAAGTTCCATTTGGCTGTTTGCCCAGATTGGCGATTGCCTTTATCTTGCCGGTTGCCGTTTCCATAACAATGGCCGTACCATGCAAAGAATTATTGCCGGCCAACATTTTCATTAATGCGCTTTCCGCTACATCCTGTATATAAGTATCTAATGTCGTGATGATATCCTTCCCATTTTCCGGTTCCACTTCCGCACCTTCCACAGGCATGTACGCCCCTGCTATGTAGCGCATGAGCCGCTGCCCTGATGTACCCCTTAATAAACTGTCATAACTCTGTTCAAGCCCAACATTCAACCTTGCATTGTCCCTTGATAAACCAATCGTTCTGTTAGCGAGCAATACATAGGGATTGATACGCTTATCCCGTGGATCTATTATAAACCCGCTTTTATTTCTTCCCTGCCGTACCAACGGAAAATCACGTAACTGTGCATATTCAACAAAAGAAATTTTCTTCTTCAAAGTATAATACCGATCCTTGTTTTTGTAAGCCAATTGAAATTCTTTCTTGTAAACCGCTTTCTTTTTATCGCCGAAAAGATTTGCCATGCAAATGCTTAATGAATCAATATTGTCTTTAAAACGTTTGCCATTTTTTTCTCTCAATCCTTCAGCTCCAAAATCAACATACACATCAAAGATGGGAATGGAGGTACTTAACATATTGCCATCTTCGCTGAAAATTGTTCCCCTTTCCGCCACAAGCGGTACATATTTTAAATGCAAACTATCACCCATGCTTTGCCAAAACGCACCCTCCACCTGCTGGATATAAAAAGCCCTGCCCAATACCACCGCACCCAGTAATATCATCCCTAAAAAACAGAGATAAACCCGCCACAATATGTCTTTTTTTACATCCAATTATACAATTTGAAAATGTGAAAATTCAAAAATGTGAAAATGAATACGCCGTTTCATGCTACTTTAAAATATTAAAAAACAGAATTATACAGGCCTTTTTTCGCTGCATCACTTTCAATCAAAAAAATAGTAAAAAAACGAAACCGCTGTTACGTATCCCCTTCAAACAAGCCTAATGGTTTGGAGTTACCGGGGTTAACATAACCGGCGCCGTTGTCAACTGTTTTAAGCCCAGCGGCTCTACTGCTTTTACCAACTCACTTGCCTTACTTCTAAAAATCACTTCGCTTTTTATTGTCTTGTATTCGTATTCCAGTTCTTTAATATGTTTTTCGGTAGCGCTTAATTTCCTTGTTAGCTTATCGGCATGGTGCCCATTGTAGATATACAATACAGCTAATACCGATAAAAAAAGGAAAAATGGAATATTCCTGACCACCCATTTATGGCTCAGCAACTTCCTCCAGTCTATCTTTGTAGCCGTAGGTTGCTCTTGTTGTATGTACTTATCCTCTACCATTTTTTATATGAAATATTCTATTTCCGTTAATTAAAAAAATACAATTTTTGCACAAGCTGTAGAACATGAATTAAGCATCGTTGTGTCATCTTAATCCCGGGTAAGGTTTGTGTGCTGCTTCGGGACTTGCCGACTTTCGGCATCCCGATGTTACACTTGAATCGGGAGTACCGCATACCATTGGGGAACTTTAATTACGATGCATGAAATAAGCGTCAAATTAATGCCTGACAATTTCTTAGCAATTCCTAATCACCGCACCTGCAAAGTCTCAATACTTTATACTTTATACTTGTAATGCCAGTCAAAATACTTTATACTTAATACTTGTAACGCAAGTCTCAATACTTTATACTTAATACTTGTACCGCTGGTTTTCTATTTTTTCTCCGCCACTCTCAACTTCGCACTTCTTGCCCTTTTATTTTGTTTTGTTTCAGTTGCTCCTGGCAGTATTGGTTTCCTGGTAATAATTGTGAATGGGTTTTCCGGCCTTCCACCATACACTTCATCAATCGCCGCATCTGAAAAACTGCCCGTCTTAAAAAAGTTTTTTACAATCCTGTCTTCCAATGAATGGAAGGTAATGATGGCCACACGCCCCCCGGATCTTAATAGCGGCGTCGTTTGCCGCAATAGTTCTTTTAATGCTCCTAATTCATCATTCACTTCTATTCTTAACGCCTGAAATACCTGTGCAAAGTATTTTTGAGGGTTCCCTTTCACCACTGCCTGTACAGCCTGCTTAAATTCATTGATCGTTTTGATGGGCATCAGCGCCCTTTGCTGAACAATTGTTTTTGCCAATGTTTTTGCATTGGTTACTTCGCCATATTGTTCCAGCATTTTGTGCAACTGTAGTTCCGTGAAATTCCTTATTATATCCGCCGCCTTAATTGTTTGCCGCTGGTCCATACGCATATCCAGCGCCGCATCAAAACGAATAGAAAATCCTCTTTCCGCGGCATCAAACTGGTGACTGGATACTCCAAGATCGGCCAGTATGCCATCCACCTGTGTTATTTTATGCAGGCGTAAAAAACGTTGCAGGTGACGGAAATTCTGTGGTATGAAAATCACCCGTTTGTCCTGCGGTAAATTTTTCCGGGCATCCTCATCCTGGTCAAAAGCTACTAAAGTCCCTTTTTCGTTTAAAATTTGCAGCAAGGCACGGCTATGTCCGCCTCCGCCAAAAGTGCAATCCACATATACGCCACTGGCTTTTAAATTTAAACCATCAATAGCCTCTTGTAGTAATACAGGTGTATGATAGCTGTCGGGTTGATCAGGTGTTTGATTGATTGGTAATTTGCTTTCTTTATGCGGCATACTTTTCAATATTTCAACTTTTCAACTTTTCATCATTTTTATTCATCACTTCATTGGCCAGTTCACTATAAGATTCCGGTGAAAAGGATTCAAAGAACTTTGTGTATTTTATTTTATCCCAGATTTCAATTTTATTTACTGCTGATACCAGCACCACATCCTTTTCCAGTCCGGCGTAGTCCATCAATGCTTTAGGTAGCAATAACCTTCCGGCTGAATCAAGTTCGAGGTTGGTAGCGCCGTTCAAAAAGTAGCGGCGGAATTGTCTTACTTTGGGATCAAATTCGTTCAGCTTGCTTACTTCCGAAAAAATAGGTTCCCAGCTTTGCATGGGGTATAAACTCAAACAAGTTTCAATTCCCCTGTTAATAACAAATTGGTTAGCGCTTTCCCCTGCCAATTGCTTTTTTAAAGCAACCGGTAAAAGGAAACGTCCTTTGGCATCCATCGTAACCTCATATTCGCCAAGAAAACCAATCATTTACAGGGATTTATACATCGTGAAATAAATATTACCACAAAATAACACTTTTTCCCACTTTTACACTAAAAATAAGGTAAACATTTTTATCCACACCAATTATAGTATTCACTACGCTTACTTTAAAGCGTTTTCAAGCTGTTTTAAAGGTGAACAATCTGTTAATAGTGGTGTATAACCTGTGCATAGTGATGCCCAAATAAGACGCTGCCGATGTTTCTCTAAATACATCGTGGGAAAAGATCCCCAATGGTATTCAGTATAAGAGGGCGATGCAACGATGCTCAACATAGCGTCTTAGCCCGGACAAAAAGCATGGTTGTATAGAAGTGACGCACCTATGTATAATTGATTCTCCGGCTTCGATGAGTATTTATACCCTGTTCATAAATTTAAAAAACAGGAATTTCAGTTTGCGGAAGGTCAGGTGTTCTGAGTGTAGAATAGCTTAAAAGAAATAAAAAAGCCTAATGCCTGCCCGGCTGTGTAAAGCAGTAAGTGATGTAGGGTAGTAACGGAAAGCCCTGTTACGATTTGTGTGTTGGCTTTGCGCAGGGTGTTGTCGAAGTTGCTTCTGATCCTTTAGTTTATAGCCCTTAATTCGTATTGCCTGGCCCCATTATAAACCGGATAAAAAAATAAAATAAATTACGACCTGGGCTTGGGGGGATTTGGTTTTATCAATTAAGTTTTGATTAATGGAAAGCTCAGTAAAAAAGTGCTTCCTTTTCCGGGAACACTTTCTACTTTGATAGCGCCATGATGAGCATCCACCATTGTTTTTACATAGCTTAATCCCAGGCCAAACCCTTTTACGTTGTGAAGGTTGCCGGTATGCGCCCGGTAAAATTTTTCGAAAATCCGGTTAGCTGTTTCCTTGTTCATCCCAATGCCGTTATCTTCAATTTTTATTTTTAATTGATTACCTGCGGTTTGAGTACAAATTTTTATATGAAGATTATCCTTTGAATATTTTACCGCATTATCAAGCAGGTTGCTGATCAGGTTTGTAAAGTGTACCTCATCTGCCAACACGATATCTTTTGTAGCTGCGAGGTTTACTTCCAAACGGCCATGTACCTGATCTACCTGCAGGTTAATATTATTTATAGCACTGGTTATTAAATCATGGGCATTTAATTTTTTTAGATTCAACTGAACTTCCTGTCTATCAAGCAGCGCAGCCTGTAGTATAGTTTCCACCTGCTTATTCATCCGCTTATTTTCTTCTTTAATGATGCCCGTAAAATAATTCATCTTCTCCCGGTCATTGATTACTTTTTCATTTTTTAAAGCATCAACCGCCAGTGAAATAGTAGCCAGCGGGGTTTTAAATTCATGGGTCATATTATTAATGAAATCGGATTTTATCTCGCTCAGCTTTTTTTGTTTCAGTAAAGCCCTTACAGTAAGAAAGAATGCCGTAACGATGATCAATGTAAATATTACAGCGCCAATAATAAACCAGGTCATCGATCTCCAGATCAAATTCTTTGCATGGGGTACAATAATAATCAATAATTCCTGGGGCGATATCCCTTCTGAGAGGCTGCCTCCCGGAGACTCCAGCGGGATTGCATGCGTGCGGTTATTGGCGGAATCAGCATATAGTTTATAAAAATTTTCAGATTGAATTTCATCGCCAATCAGCGAAGTGGGGATAATGGCAAATTCAAAAGGTATTTTGTGAAGGTTTTGTTTATCAAATGCTTTTCTAATTATAGTACGAATATCCTCGCTTGAGTATTTCTGTGTAATGGTAGGCTTAAAAATTTCAAGCTGTAGTTTTTCACTTGGAAAGAGTGGTTCATTTTTTCTCCTTATTGGCATTAAATTGCCCTTCTCTTCCATAAGGTCCGTTGCAGCCTGAAATGTGACCAAGTCAACATGGTCGTTAAATTTTTGTTCCTCCGACTCCAGGGAGCCCTTAATCCATAGAGTCTGGAAAAAAATAATTCCAAGTAATGAAAGCAAAATAAGCACGGTAATAACAGGAAAAATTCTCTTCATTCGTAAAATTGTAAATTCATTAATGTGCGATAAAGCAATATAAGCCACCAAACGATAAATTTAGCAAAGGTTTGGAACTTAATAGCATTGAAAAAAAAAGTTTGCACAATATTGGCACTACAAAGAATAATCTGTTATTTTAGGGATATGATTTCACCTGCTACCGGCATATTATTAATTGCGGATCCTTTTTTAAAAGACCCTCATTTTATGAGGACGGTGGTATTTATATGTGAGCATCAATACGAAGGCAGTTTTGGATTTGTTTTAAACAAACAATATGAGCTGACACTGGATGAACTGATAACCAGCTTTGACGGGTTTCCCATTCCGGTTTATTATGGAGGGCCGGTACAGGTAGATACCATACATTTCCTGCATCAATATCCCGAGCTGATACCAGGCGGCCAGGAAGTTTTGAAAGGGGTATATTGGGGAGGTGATTTTGAAATGGCAACCAAACTGGTGAAAAATAATGAAATTGATATTAATAAGATCCGCTTTTTCCTGGGTTATAGCGGCTGGAGCGATGGACAGTTGGATGATGAATTGAAGGAAAAAACCTGGTTAACTGTTTCGGCTACACGAAAATTAATCTTTCACCCTTACCCCGATGAAATATGGAAAGACAGCCTGAAACATTTAGGCGGGGATTATGAAATGATGATCAACTTTCCTATTGACCCGCAGTTGAATTGATTACAGGTAAAATATAAAAAAGGCAGATGAGCGTTATGCTCTTGCAGCTAACTGAAACCGCATCATAAAAACACCAAACGGGCGCATTTCAAATCTTAAATTTCAATTTATAGACTTGAATGATCCATATAATGAAACATTTGGTTTACTTGATTTATAGCAAAGAAGAATCACAAATGCACAGCATTGTATTTGCAGAAACGATGAGCGATTTGCTTTGTCGGATTTCATTACAAAGCTTTTTAGTTCTTAACACTCCATTGTTAACTTTTGTTAACTCCTTACCCTTGCTACCAGCCTACCCTAATCCCTTTATTACCGCTACAAAAATACTACTCAGTTTTTTATCCGCTTTACCAGCTACCGCTATTATTTCGGCAATATCAACCGGGTGTAAATTATCAGGATCACATTCATCGGTAATAACACTTATCGCGGCACAGGGCAAACCCACCTGGTTGGCTACAATAACTTCCGGTACCGTGCTCATACCCACCATATCCGCCCCTGCGGCTTTCAAATATTTATACTCCGCCCTGGTTTCCAAATTGGGCCCGTTTACAGCTACATATACACCCCGTTGTATCTTTATCCCCAGCAATTGTGCGGCTGCATATAATTTTTCACTTAGCGATGGATCATAAGGACAACTCATATCGGGGAACCTTGAACCAAAAGCATTATCAGTAAGCCCGCGCAAAGGGTTTTCGGTTTGGGTATTGATATGGTCTTCAATAATAACCAGGTCACCCTTTTTAAAATTCAAATTCATTCCACCTGCCGCGTTACTCAATAATAAATGTTTTACACCCAACATTTTCATCAGCCTTACAGGAAAAGTTATTTGTTGCATACTATAACCCTCATAGTAATGAAACCTGCCCTGCATCGCTATTACAGTCGTATCCCCAATAGTACCCAATATCAAATTACCTTTATGAAACTCAACCGTGCTCACAGGAAAATTGGGGATTTCATGATAGGGTATTATTTTTTCTATGGCAATATGGTTGACCAGATCGCCCAACCCGGTACCTAACACAACCCCTGCGGTTGCCTTATTAAACCCTTCTTTGGTAAGAAAAGCATTTGTTTCGTTTAAATTATCAAGGACTTGATTCATGATTAGTTTACTGGTTGCACAAAAATTTTTGAATACGGGTAATTTGAAAACTGTAATTATTTTAATTTCGTAATTTCAGGAAAATATCTTTGTTGCAGCAATATATTGCCAAAATATTTATTTTCAGTTTCAACTAAAGGGTATCTCTAAAAACCTGTGTTTTTGTTTTAACCTCACCTTCCTTATCCTCTCCAAAGGAGAGGATAAGGAAGGTTTTTAGAGATGCCCTAAACAACGGTACCTGTTAACATGGCTTTGCCAATAAATATAATGCCAATACGCAGGTGGGCCTTAAAAAATTCGGGAAAATATGGCCGGAAAATGTATTTTTTCAACTAAAAACCGAAAATACAATTATGAATAACAACTATTACAATGCAGATGACCTTGCCAAATTTGGTAATATTGGCGAATTTCAAAAAGAAATGGCTGATAAATTTTTTGGCTGGTATGGCGAAGTATTTAAAGACAGCGCCCTAAGCGCCAAAGAAAAATCGTTGATCGCATTGGCGGTATCACATGCGGTACAATGCCCGTATTGTATTGATGCTTATAGCAGTGATGCTTACGAAAAAGGATATAGCGAAGCACAGATGATGGAAGCAGTGCATGTAGCTGCAGCCATACGCGGAGGCGCCACGCTGGTTCATGGGGTGCAGATGATGAATAAAGTGAAGGGGATATCCATGTAAAATGAATGAAAAAAAATAGCGGCACAAGTTCCCGGGTTGACAGAGGTTTCAACATAAATATATGATCGAAGAAAGCAAACATATTAACGTCTTAAGTTCCCCCGCTAACCAGTGGAAACAGGGGGCTTTGAAATCATTACATGCACAACATCATTATTTAGCGGATTCATCACACCAAATTGAAGTGCTGGAACATGGTAGCGCCGGACATGAATTTTCATTGATCCCTTTTCAACAGCAATTGGAAAATATTGGCCTTTATCCATTATTACCAACAGGTATAGAAATTTTTCAGGTTAATGTGGGCAAAATGTGTAACCAGGTTTGCAAACATTGCCATGTGGATGCAGGTCCCGACAGAAAGGAAATAATGACCCGGGAAACCATGCAACTATGCCTGGATGTTTTAAAGAACGCACCTGTTAAAACCGTAGATCTTACAGGTGGCGCACCGGAATTAAATCCCGGCTTCAGATGGTTTGTTGATGAAATAAAAAAATCAGGAAAACATGTTATTGTCAGGTGTAACCTCACCATTATTTTAGCCAACAAACGTTTCAATGATTTGCCGGATTTTTTCAGGCGGCATGAAATTGAAGTCGTATCTTCTTTGCCATCTTACACAGCAGACAGGACCAATCGTCAAAGAGGGGATGGCGTATTTGAAGACAGCATCAAAGCCCTGCAAATGCTTAATGCCGTTGGTTATGGCAAGGAAGGAACAGGGTTGGTATTGAATCTTGTTTACAATCCTGCAGGCGCCTTTTTACCTCCTTCGCAAGCGATGCTGGAAAAAGAATTCAAAGATGAACTGATGAAAAATCATGGCATTTCGTTTAATCATTTATTTACCATTACCAATATGCCTATCAGCCGGTACCTGAATTATTTATTGCAAAGCGGCAACTACGAAAAGTATATGGAAAAACTGACAGCGGCTTTTAATCCCACCGCGGCAAAAGGCGTAATGTGCCGCAATACAATTTCAGTAGGTTGGGATGGATTTTTATATGACTGCGATTTTAACCAGATGCTGGATTTGAAAGTTGCCTGCAAAAACACTGTTCACCTTACTCAATTTAATTTGGATACGCTTAATAAAAGGGAGATAGTGGTAAATCAGCATTGTTATGGATGCACCGCTGGTTCGGGGAGTAGCTGTGGTGGCGAAGTAGCAGCCCCCTCAATCCCCCAAGGGGCAAATTAAGAAGGTCCTTTTACTTCGGGAATCCCATTGAATATCGAACTTATCCATTCTAACATTTTTAACTACTTACCCTTCGTAGTTTATAGTGCATGATTGTTTACTTTTTTTGTCCTTACATCAGGTTCCTGAATGAACATCGTTGCGTTGATAATCCCGATAGCGTATGCGTATCGGGACAGTCTATCCCGATAGCAAAGCGTATCGGGGCCCTTCTATACAACCATATTTTTTTTGTTGTCCGGGCAGAAGTATTTCATGGGATTCCCGATAAAAATGCCGAAAGGTCGGCACAGGTCGGGATTTCGCAATTCAGTTTTTTGTCCAAACTATATTTCATTTCTCAACATCGTTGCGTCGCACTCGTGTACTGAATACCAATGGGCAACTTTAATTACGTTATAATGAGCGGTTCTTTAGGCGTAGTTAATGAACTGGCAGAAGACCTCCCCTTTTGGAACATCCCGATTTTTCGGGAAGGGGCCGGGGGCAAAACAGGGTCTTCAAATAACGCCACCTTTCAAAAAGCAGCCCGCCATATAAAATGAATGACCTGTAAATTTTGGAGTTGTAATTAGCGAAACATCAGCCGGTCTTATTTGGGTATCCCGGTCCCTATCTGGATACTTTTGAATAAATAGCAACACTTTCAATTTGCCATATTATTTTTTATTTCCTGCTCCGGTTTTTTTATGATTTAGTGGGTGATGTTGATAGTCACTTGAAATCTTTCCTCCTTATTTATTAACCTGCGTTTATATTTTATTACCTTGAATAAATGTTCTATGAATTTGTAAAAATAATTGCAAGGGCTGCTATAAAATTCTATTGCCGGGACCTGCGGATTAATAAAACAGCTTTATTAAATTGTGACGGGCCATTGATGCTTGCCGTTAACCACCCCAATTCGTTCCTGGATGCGGTCATACTATGCACCATCTTCGATAAACCCGTTTACTCCCTGGCAAGGGGGGACGCATTTAATGGAAAGCTGATTACAAAAATCCTATTATCCCTTAAGCTATTACCCGTGTATCGCGTTAGTGAAGGAGTGGAAAACCTGGAAGGGAATTATAAGACATTTGAACAATGCAAGGAAATATTTAAACAGAATGGCGTTGTGCTAATTTTTAGCGAAGGAAAATGTATCAATGAATGGCACCTGCGCCCCTTAAAGAAAGGAACGGCAAGGCTGGCCATCAGCAGTTGGGCGGATGGTATTCCTTTAAAAGTGTTACCCATCGGCATCAATTATAGTTCATTTGAAAAATTTGGAAAGAACATCCGCATGTTTATTGGTGAATTTATAACGGGCGATGATATTGATTTGAAAGATGGCACTGGTAAATCCATACAGGCTTTCAATGCAATCCTTCAAAAACAATTAGCGCCTTCTGTATTTGAGATAGATAAAAGCGACAAAAAAAAACTACAGCACAATTTTTATGTACACCAACCTGCATTGAAAAGAATATTACTTTTTCTGCCTTCCATTGCCGGCTGGTTATTGCATGCCCCATTATATTATCCGGTAAAACAGTTTGTGATCAAAAAAACCAATAGTACAGACCATTTTGATTCAGTGGTTATCGCCCTGTTGTTTTTGGCTTATCCTATATATGTTAGTGCGGTTACCTTGTTGATATTTATTTGCACCGGCCAATGGTATTCGTTTTTGTTATTGCTCATTTTTCCCGCTACAGCCTGGGCGCATTTACAATTGAAAAAACAAATGGAGTAATGGTGTATTTTTTATTAAGGCAGACAATAGTTTGGAAATTAGTATAGCGGATCCCCGAAAAATGTTAAAGGCCACAGTTAATGCCCATCTACAAAGTACAATAAAGATATAAAGCTGGTCCTGTCAATTTACAGCTCGTTTTACAGTACACCACTATCGAATGCATCTTTTCCGGCCCTTTTTTTATGTAAATTTTTATTTATATTTTAATTTGTCCGCTCATATTCATACTGTTATACTGCGCAAGGGATAAATTAGTGATATTTTATTTTGTTCCCTAAACAAATAAAACAAGCTACCTCCATCCCCTTCCCGAAAAATCGGGATGTTCCAAAAGGGGGTAAAAATTATTAATTTAAAACATAATTAAAGCTCCCCAATGGTATTAAGTACAAGAGGGCGATGCAACGATGTTGAGCAAAGAAATATCGCTTGGACAAAAACCCTGTATTGCGAAATCCCGATTTTTCGGGAATGCCCATTGCTTCACTGCCAGGACAAAAAATCTTCTTCACGTTTTTATCCCTTGCATAGTATAAGTAACCGCACGTTTGTATATTTGCAGTCATAATAAAGATTCATGCAAAGAGATACACTGGTTTTTGATATCATCAGGAAAGAATTAGAGCGGCAACGCCATGGCATTGAGCTGATTGCCTCGGAAAATTTTACCTCTTCACAGGTAATAGAAGCTTCAGGCAGTGTAATGACCAATAAATACGCTGAGGGCTACCCCGGCAAAAGATATTATGCAGGCTGCGAATTTGTAGATCAGACTGAGCAGTTGGCGATTGACCGCATCAAACAAATTTTTAATTGCGCTTATGCCAATGTACAGCCGCATAGTGGCGCCCAGGCCAATGCCGCTGTTACCTTAGCGGTACTGCAACCCGGTGATAAAATTTTAGGCCTCGACCTTAGTATGGGAGGCCATCTTACCCATGGCTCGCCGGTAAATTACTCCGGCAAACTCTATGAAGCCCATTTTTATGGCGTGGTAAAAGAAACGGGGCTGATAGATTATGACACACTGGAAGAGAAGGCAAGGACCTATAAACCAAAATTGATCTTTTGCGGCGCCTCTGCGTATAGCCGCGACTGGGATTATGCCCGTATCAGGAAGGTAGCGGATGAAGTGGGCGCTTTTGTACAATGTGATATGGCCCACCCTGCCGGCTTAATAGCAAAGGGTTTATTAAGTTCCCCTTTTGAACATTGCCATTTTGTAACTTCTACCACGCACAAAACCTTACGTGGGCCAAGGGGTGGAATTATCCTAATGAAAAAAGATTTTGAAAATCCTTTCGGGTTAAAAGATGTAAAGGGGAATATACGCATGATGAGTAACCTGATGGACATGGCTGTCTTTCCGGGTATTCAGGGTGGCCCGTTGCAGCATATCATTGCAGCTAAAGCGATTGCCTTTGGAGAAATACTGACAGATGAATTTACCAGCTATGCCAAACAGGTAATCATAAATGCGCAGGCAATGGCCAAAGCGTTTGTGGACAAAGGATACCAACTGATCAGTAATGGCACCGATAATCATTTAATGCTGATTGATCTTCGCAATAAAAACATCAGTGGTAAAAAAGCGGAGCAGGCCCTGGTACAGGCGGATATTACCCTGAACAAAAACATGGTTCCGTTCGATGATAAAAGCGCTTTCGTTACTTCAGGTATCCGTGTGGGAACGGCTGCCATTACTACCCGTGGAATGAAGGAAGAAGATATGCAGTTTGTAGTAAATGCGGTGGACAATGTGTTGATGAATGCAGATGATGCAAACGTAATAACCACCGTACGTAAACAGGTAAATGATTTTATGAACCAGTTTGTTTTATACCCTGAATTATAAAAGTGAATGGTGAATGGGCAATGGGCAGTATTATACGATTGACAATTGGCCTTTCAAGAATTGGACCGGTACTTTACTAATCATTATAACAATAGTATGATTCAACGTATTCAATCTGTTTGGCTGTTGGTAGCGTCCGTAGTTACCTTCCTGACGTTAAAATTTTCTTTTTACAGTGGCACCTACCTGCCGGATAACCAATATCACCAGTTAAACGGAACAGGCAATATTTTATTGATGATCACCACCATCGCATTAGGTGTATTAACGTTGATCAGTATATTTTTATTTAAAACAAGGATCATACAATTGCGGCTATGCATTGCCGCTATTTTGTTGGACCTGCTCCTTATATTTTTATATTTCCGGGCCATCCGGGATTTTACCAAAGGCGAATACGCTATTACCGCCGCGGCGCATATCCTCATCATAATCGCATTGATCCTGGCGGCCAGCGGAATTAATAAAGATGCGAAACTGATAAAGGATAGTAACCGGTTGAGGTAATATCATGCGCTGATACGTTTTATGAATATGCAGTAAATATTCAGTTCCCCTTCCCTCTCAAAAACTGAAATACATGCTATTTTTATTTTTATGTACCCGGCAATGAAGCCCTGATTAAGCATCGTTGCAAATATGATTTTGTTATTATTTCTTTTTGGTAAAAAGAAATAATAATCACACTTGTACGTCATACCATTGTGGAACTTTACTTACGTTTTACTTTTGGGCCGGGTGTAACCACCGGCCTGTTTTGAAAATGGATCCAACTTATTTTATTGCACAAAAGTTGCCACGAACTTTTTACAAAAAGGAAAGGATGTAAAGTATATATAGGAAGTACCCGGGCATTTTGATATAAGAACTGCACATCGATATTTGCCTTTACCTAAAAAAGGTTTGGTAAATATTAAAAGCCCGTTTGATGATATTTGGAAAAACGGGGGATAGAGTGGTAGTAAATTGTCGCAACCAAATATTTAAAAAATACGTGTGCAATTGGCTGATTTTAAATGACAGAAAATTATGTGGTTGCAGATACATAGCGTATATTTACGAGTTGGCTGCAAGCAGACTGGAAAACTTATAATTGAATGTAAAATGACAATAAACCAATTTATAAAAAAGACTGAGTTTTCAAGTGATATGACTCAACTTCAAAAACAAAACTTATTAGACAATTTGATTGGAGATAAAATAGATATGTCTGGTCTTATAAGTGATATCGGTTATGATGGAATTAGTTTAGAAAACCAATATAAATATGAATACCTAAACCTCAATATTAAGTATGACAAAACAAGAATGGGCAAAGAACTATTGTCTTACTCTCAATTTGACGAGGTAAATATTAGTACACAAATTAAAAGTGTTTCTTCTCTCGGAATACGTATAGATTGTTATCTTGAGTTATTATCAATTTCGAGAGTTAGCACTCGTGTTGAAAGAGATAAAATTCAAGCAATTGAAAATGAAAAAATATATAAACAGACTAGAGGTTGGACTGCAATTAAAATGGGAATTGGTGGTACACTTGGTGGTGCAGCTATGGGTTTTGTCGTTGCTTTAGTATTTGAAATTGGTTCTTGTGTATATAATAGGACAGAGAGAGGAATGAATAAATATACTGCATTCATCTTTTTGACTTGCACTATTGGTGGTGCAATACTATCATCATATGCTGGGTACACTGATAGGAGTCCAAAAGACTAATCACAAAATGCCTGCAGCCAACAAACGTATTGCTGCAAGAGGGGCTGGACGTTGGCATCTTCGTCTGTAGCTCGCTATCAGCAACAGGGCCAGCCGACGAACAACGCCGAGCTAAAGTTCTTATCAACATCTTTGAAATCATTGTTGAGCAGCAGTCCGGGCGGGACATTCAATGAATTCCCCACCTGTAGCAATACTCAACGTTAGCGGCTATTTTAACAGACCATCATTATGAACAAAATCTTTTCCCTTCTAATTCTGACTTTTTGTAGCTTGACGGTTTTAGCACAAGACACTTTAACAACAACACTTAAAAGTTTGACAGATGATAAAAAGTATGATAGGATAATTGAAAAGTATGCACCGATGCCAAAAGATTATTCAGCAAAATCTTTGTACTATATCGGACTTGCATATTATATGAAAGAAGACGACAATAATTGCATTAAGTTTATGAACCTTTCCATTGACAAGGATTCAAAAGACCCCAAACCGTATTATATCAAAGCTTCGACTTTGAATTATATGAAAAGCTTTGAGGAGGCAGTCAAGACTTTTCAATCAGCAATTGAACTAAATCCAAACGACTGTGAATATTATAGTGGGCTTGGTGACGCATATTATAATTTAAAAAAAGGAGACTTAGCAATTGAGGCATACAAAAAAGCAACTCAACAAAAAGACCCGAGCGACAGACCATTTTCTATGATTGCTCAAATCTATTCAGAACAAAAGAAAAATGATAAATCATTAGAAGCATTCTATGTTGCCAAATCTAAAATTTCAAAAAAATCTGATTCATATATAAATGCACTTTTCAATATTGGTCTTTTTGAATCAACGAATAAAAATTATGACAAAGCAGAAAGCGCTTATGTTGAACTTGTTGATTTATCACCTGCCGATTATCATCCATACGCTAAACTAATTCAAGTTTACTACGCAAAAAAACAATACGAAAAATCAAAGCCATACAAGGACAAATTATATGAAGCTCATAAAAAAGGAATTTTAAAAGATAACCTTAAAGATATGTTTTGCTTTGACCAGTTTAAATGGAACGACAAATTAATTCAGGCATATGAAAGATTTGAAGAAAATTCAAAAGACATTTACAATAAACACTTATTCTATGTAGTTGATGCTGACGACAAAGTTGACTTTAGAATTCAAACAGAGTATTCACCAATTTCAGTTGAGCAAGGCGGCTCAAAATATTTATTGTGTATGACGAAAGGAAAAACACATTCAACTTTCAACATAGGCTTTAATGACAATTTCAAATACGAAGATTTAAAGAAAAGTGTTATTGACGTACTTGAAGACAAAGTAAAACCAACTGCAACTTCAAGACCAAACTAGTGACAAAACAGCCGCTAACATGCAGTATTTGCAAAAAACGGGCTGACCGTTGTTACTTCGGCATCAACAAAGTAGCGGCATCAGTTCCAGCAGACATTTATTAATTTAGCTTTGGAATTTAATTTATACTTATAGTTATCAATGTTGCTTTGGTTACGGGCTGACGTTTTTCAATGTCCGTTCTTCGCAAATACTTGAACGTT
>JANOTW010000161.1:0-3527 GCA_031416575.1 Ferruginibacter sp. | reverse complement strand
CAATATTTTTGCTACCAAAACAAAAATACCATGCGGGCAGCCACCGAACACCGCACTACCATGTTTTCATTAATTGAAAGCTGGCAACAAAGCGGACTTAGCCAAAAGGCCTTTTGTAAACAACATCAGATTTTGTCACACATTTTTTATTATTGGTACAAATGTTACCGTACCCAAAACGATGTTACCGCTTTTCAGCCTTCAAAAGGTTTTATTGAACTTCATAATCATTTGTCTCCGCTACCCGAAGCAGCGATAGAAGTATTGTTTTCATGCGGCCACCGCATATTTTTTCATCAGCCCGTAGCGGCTTCATTTATAAAAGCCATCATCAGCTAAAGCCATTACATCTTTCGCCAGCCGTCCTTTATTATTTGTACACCAGCCATACCGGTATGCGCAAAGGCTTCCACAGCCTGTGCGGCATCGTATCATCTCAAATGGCACTTGATGCACTCAGCGGGGCGGTGTTTGTTTTTATCAATAAAAAACGCAACCAGGTAAAACTTTTATTGTGGGAAGGCGATGGTTTATCGCTCTATTACAAGCGCCTGGAAAAAGGTACTTACGAACGGCCGTCATCTGCTGAAAACACTGCAAGCGCCTCACTAAGTTACCAGCAATTGCGGTTTATATTACAGGGGTGGCCTTGCAAAAAATCCGGTATCGCAGGCGCTATCAAAAAATTACGTGAGTTATCCACATCAAAAAAAAACGCAGGGCTTATACGTGGCGTATTGCAGTGCAGGGGTAAGGTAAAAATGAAATAATCCACTCCTGGGGCCTTGGTTTTTAAAATCATTTTTTTAGCGCCACTTATCCTCATCTTATGCAGGGCTGTTCGTTGAAAGCCTTAACCCACATAGCTTTGCAGTAACAATGCAGGTATCGGGTAACATATACTTCACAAGGGATAAAAACGTGAAGAAAATTTTTTGTCCTGGCAGTGAAGCAATGGGCATCATCGTTGCGTCGCCCTCTTGTACTTAATACCATTGGGGAACTTTAATTACGTTTTAAATTAACAATTATTACCCCCTTTTGGAACATCCCGACCTGTGCCGACCTTTCGGCATTTTTCGGGAAAGCCTGTCCCGGTTCATCGGGAGGGATGGGGGAAGCCTGTTTTATTTGTTTAGGGAACAAAATAAAATATCACTAATTTATCCCTTGCGCAGTATAGCGGATTATAAAGTTTTGTATGATGAATTACATATAATACACGATGCGCTGGAAGTGCGTTTTGCCACCGTGGTGCATGAACTGGCACAAATGAGGAAAATGATTTTTGGCAGCAGGCACGAACGCTTTGTACCAACCAATGATAACAATCCCAGCCCGCAGTTAACGCTGGCCCTGGATGCGGAAACCATTGCCGCCTGCAAGATAACCGATGTTAAAAAACTAACCGTTACCCGCACCAAAACAGAAGTAACATTCCACAAGCCCAAACCACACCCAGGCCGTATGCAACTACCCGAAACCCTTCGCAGGGAAACGGTAGTATTAATGCCGGATTGCGATGTAACCGGCCTTAAAAAAATTGGAGAAGAGATAACCGAAATACTCGACTTTACGCCGGGTGAATTTTATGTAAAGCAATACATACGCCCCAAATTTGTAAAGCCTTTAAGCGAAATAAAAACGTGAATAATTTTTTTTGTCCGGGCTGCGAGACAATGGGCGTCATAGTTGTTGCTTGACCGCTTGCCAGCGGTTCGCACTCTTGTACCGCATACCATTGGGGATCTTTAATTGTGTTTTAAATTAATAATTTTTACCCCTTTAGGGCAATGTCATTTATTTAAGGAATAAATAAAAGAAAACCATTGTGTTATGAACCTAAAAAAAGTAGGTTCTTTGTAATTAACTAAAAAACAAAACTCAATGGTTGAAGCAAATTTAAAGATAATAGAAGAACTAAATTTTTTTTTAGATATAGTGTCAGAGGATGCTGATATTAGGAAATTGGTGACACAGTCAGAAGGTGATTTTAGCAGGGATCGGAAATTGCCGATGGAAAGGATTGTTGGCATCATAATTAACATGCCTAAACGTAGTTTGAGTATTGAGATACAGGAGTTCTTTGATAGTTTGGGAAAAGGTTTGGAATCCAGTACCAAAAGCGCTTTTAGTTTACAGAGAACAAAGCTTCAGCCCTTGTTTTTTCAGGAATGGAATAAATGGCTGGTGGATTGTTTCTATCATCATTATGCAGGAAAAGTAAAGCGCTGGCGTGGCTTTCGGCTACAGGCGGTGGATGGCTCTACAGCTTACCTGATGAATAAAGAAGAAGTGATTAAACACTTTGGGACACAAGATAACCAACATGTAGGTATCCCAATGGCAAGGGTAATGCAGGTACATGATATTTTGAATGACATAACGGTGTGGGGAGATATTCGTCCGATCAAAGAATCAGAACAGGCAATCATGGCTGAACGGGTTAGTTATTTATTTAAAGACAGCCTCACAATTTTTGACCGGGGCTATCCAGGTTTTGCGCTAATGTACCTGATGCTCAACGAAGAAACACCACGTAATTTTGTAATGCGTTGTAAAGTTGGCTTTAATAAAGAAGTGCAGAAATTTGTACGCAGCAGAAAAAGCAGTAAAACCATAGAACTGTCGCCAACAGCCAATGCAATAGCAACGCTACGGCAACATCGTTATATAGTAACAGCCCAGACAACACTAAAAGTACGGATGGTAAAAGTTAAATTGCCAACCGGTGAAGTGGAGATATTGCTGACAAGCCTGTATAATGAAAAGCTATTCACCATAGCGGATTTAAAATATTTATATGGGTTGCGTTGGGGAATAGAAACCACTTTCGGCAAACAAAAAAACCAGCAGCAGATGGAACAGTTTAGTGGCCACCGGGTAATTTGTATCCAACAGGATTATGCAGCCGGTCTATTTGTAGCTAACCTGCAAAGCCTTATAGAAAAACAATGTGAACATTACTTGCAAAAAATAAACGCAAATAGGAAATATGACTATCGCATAAACCGTAACGTAAGCTGGGCTTGGCTGAAGCATAATATAGTCTACCTGTTTTTACAAAATAAACCTGAAGAAATCTTATCACATTTGCAAAAAGAATTTGAGCGAAACATTGAACCAGTAAGGCCTGGAAGACAAAATCCAAGAGTTAAAAAAGCAAAGAGATTAAACGGGAAATACCAAACTTTCACAAACTATAAAAGAGCAATATAATCCTTAACTAAATGACATTGCCCTTCGGGGGGCAGGGGGGCTGCGAATTTGGAATGCACCCTGAAAATGATTTAACTTCATTATGCAAAATCATGTATAAAAATTATTTTTGTACAGATCGTTTCCCATCAACCCCGCTGCGTTACAACAACAATCAGTATATTCTTTTCAATAAAATCTTCCTTAAAAGTTCATTATATGAAACCTCAACTGCATAAACTGCCACTGATAAATGATACCTCTTTTTTATACAATAAACTGCACTGTAGTTATTTTGACAAGCCATGGCATTTTCATGAAGAATTTGA
>JANOTW010000160.1:0-11951 GCA_031416575.1 Ferruginibacter sp. | reverse complement strand
CAACTTGATTTCTAAAATAGCCTTGGTGCTTTTACAAAGAGATAAAGCGCACAAGCGATCCATTAAAAGAAAAAAACTTCACGCAGCTTTTGACCTAAAATACAGGGAAGAAATTATGAAAGTTTAAAAGCGATTGCCCTGGAGTGAGAGTAGCACTACAGCTTTTGTTAAATGATAATTTGTTAAATAAAACATGATTAGTTATTTATATTATGATGGCCGTGTCTGACCGCTAACGTTGAGTATTTGCGAAGGCAGGGAATTCAAAGTTCGTCTGCCCGGTAGAAATGCTTAATTGAAAATACAAAGAACAAGTTAACAACAAAAAGCCAAATTGAAAATCGTCCGCTGGAACTGAAGTTGACAGCGAACCAAAGCTGATGTTACATTGTCCAGCCCTGCTTTTGCAAATACTTATGTTATAGGGCGTTTTTCTGTCTGTCGTTAGTTGGGCAATACTGTTTTTGCTGCTGAAAAGTCAAGTTTTTTGTTTTTGCTTTTCACCAAATTGTCAAAATGTATTTTGTCGTCAGTGAAAGAAACAAGTCCTTTGTCAAAATGCCAAGTACCTAAATAATTCAATGAGTTCTCTGTTATTGCAAATGTAAATTGTACTAATTTATTTTGGTTTGCCTGTCCAGATTTGATTTTCTTTTCCAAATCGTCTGTTGCGTCAATGCCCCTAAAAATTGGTTCTGTGAACATTTTTCCACCATACCATTTGCTTTGTGTCCACCAATAATTTAGAACAGCGTAGTTTCCTGGTTTAATAAAATAGATAAACGTATTTTCCTTTGCTGATTTAAATGTTGGTTTAACTCTGAAAGTCAAAACTTCTTTTGTGTCCAGATTAATTATTCGTATGTCTTGTGGGAAACCACCACTGCTAAATCCAAGTCGCTGAATAAAATTTCCATAGATAATTGCTTGCCCTGTCGATATAGTGTCCCCGTTACCTACTTCGCCAAGTGTTTTGAAGTTTTGTCCTTTTGCGAACATTGTCAGAAAAAGTAAAATTGTTGTTGCTAAATATTTCATTGTCGAAGGTCGTCTTATAAAATGCCCTATAACGTTAGCATTGACGCTATAAGACGCAATATAAAAAAAATATTCAATTGAAATTCAATAATTTAATTATGCGCTTTTTGTATGTACAGTTGCGCCAAGCGCACACCATTCTATATTTCCATTAGCCTGCAAATCATCAAACGGGCTTTTAATTACCTCCCGTTTTTCTTTTGCAATTCTTTACATCTGATAAAGAGACATTTTGCTTTTGCTTAAGTGATCAAATAACCAAAGGCCCATCTTTAATTTACAACGAAATTAAAGATCCACAATGGTATGCAGTGCAAGTAAGTATTTAGTATAAAGATTAGAGAGTGGCGGTTATTAACTATGGCTGAAAAAATTGTTGGGATTTAATTTGAGAATTGTTTCATACAACATAATTAAAGATCCACAATGGTATGCAGTACACGAGTGCGACGCAACAATGCTTAATCAGGGCTCAATTGCCCGGACAAAAAAATAAAAAAAACACCCACTTAAACCAGCAAGTGTTAATGGGCCCCATACTTTATTTACCTTTTTTACCTTACATACTTTATCTACCTTTTTTACCTTACATACTTTTTTTACCTTAAATACCTTACATACCTTATTTACTTTATTTACCCTCTTACCCCTACACCTCACTCCAGTATCCTCAACCTGGCATAATTGAGCATGATCTTTTTTTCTCCATTTAATTCAAACTGAACGGTTGCGATGGGGTTATGGGCGGCACCCTCCATTTTTACCACTTCGCCAAACCCGAATTTTTGATGCTCTACCTTTTGGCCGGATTGCAAATTACTGGTATCACTTGGAGCGAAGCCGGCGGTAGGTGTATGCTCTTTGGTTTGCGGCCTGGAAGGCGCTAAATATGCAGGCCTGGTTTTCTCTTCTTTTTTAGCGGGTGGCGGCGATGATTTGTAGCTGCTTCCACCCGCCCCGTTCCTGTCGAACGAGCTGCCGCCCCAGTTATTGCTATGCCCGCCCTGGTTGCGGATACCGCCCCCGGCAAAACTTTTATCAACATAATCCGCAGGCATTTCATCAATAAAACGGCTGGGTTCATTTTGCTGCAACTGGCCATACCGGTAGCGTGCATTGGCATAAGTGAGCCATAGTTTTTTCTTGGCTCGGGTAATGGCTACATAAAATAACCTTCGTTCTTCCTCCAGCTCTTCCCTTGTATTGATGCTCATGGCACTGGGAAAAAGGGTTTCTTCCAGGCCCCCCACAAAAACACAACTAAACTCAAGCCCCTTGGCCGCATGAATGGTCATTAATTTTACGCTGTCTGCCTCTTCTTTATTATTGTCGGCATCTGTCAGTAAAGTTATTTGTTGTAAATAACTGCCCAGGCTTTTATCTCCTACTTCGCCATCTTCCTCATTCATAGGTGTATCCGTAAACTCTTTTATTGAGTTCAGCAATTCCTGCGCATTCTCATACCTTGCCAGGCCTTCCGTGGTTTTATCATTGAAAAGCTCTTTAACTATCTGCGTGCTTTTACCAACAATGATCGCCAGGTCGTAGGCATTTTTTTTAACCAGCTCGCTCTGGAACATTTTGATCATCATCACGAAATTGTCTATGGCTTCAAGCGTGCCTCCTTTGTACCCATGCTTACGTGCGTTCATCAATACTTCCCATAAGGTGATATTATTTTCATTGGCTGCCAGCACGGCCCTGTCCATGCTGGTTTTGCCAATTCCACGGGTGGGATAATTGATGATGCGTTTTAAAGCTTCCTCATCATTTGGATTTACTACCAACCTCAAATACGCCACATAATCTTTTATCTCCTTGCGCTGGTAAAATGAAAGGCCGCCATAGATCCGGTAGGCGATATTCATCCGGCGCAGGCTTTCTTCATAGCTCCGGCTTTGCGCATTGGTGCGGTATAAAATAGCGAACTCGTTATTGAAAAAATGATTGCGCAGTTTTTCTTCCTGTATGGTATCGGCTACAAATTTTCCTTCTTCGTTATCAGTAGCGGTGCGAACCAATTTTATTTTATCACCCTCCCCTTTATCGGTCCATAGTTTTTTGGGTAATTGATTTTTATTATTGCCGATAATTTCATTGGCTACATTCAATATGCTTTTGGTGCTGCGGTAGTTCTGTTCCAGCTTTACCACTTTTACATCGTCATAATCCTTCGCGAACTGAAGAATGTTTTCGATGGTAGCGCCCCTGAAACTATAAATACTCTGGGCATCATCACCTACCACGCAAATGTTTTCATGCATGGCGCCCAGCAATTTGATGATCTCGTACTGGGAGGTATTGGTATCCTGGTACTCATCTATCATGATGTATTTAAACTTGCGCTGGTACTTGCTTAATGCCTCGGGGTGATTTTTAAGCAGGATATACATTTTAAACAAAAGGTCATCGAAATCCATGGCCCCGTTTTTAAAGCAGCGTTTGTTGTATGCATCATATATCTGGCCAATCAGCGGGCGGTTAGCCCTTGAATCTTCCTGTTGAGTGGCCCAGTCATTAATATATTCCGCCGGGCCTACCAAACTGTTTTTAGCGGATGATATCCTGTTGTAAACTATATTGGGCTTATAATGTTTATCATCCAGTTCCATTTCCTTTATCACCGTTTTCAATACGCTTTTGGCGTCATCCGTATCGTAAATGGTAAAGTTATTGGGATACCCGATTTTGTTGGCTTCCCCCCTCAATATTCTTGCAAACACACTGTGAAATGTACCGATGTATAAATTGCGGGCCTCGGAGTTGCCCAGTGTACGTTCTATCCTTTCCTTCATTTCCTTTGCCGCCTTATTGGTAAAAGTAAGCGCCAGAATGTGGAATGCATCCACCTGGTGAACCCCCATCAGGTGGGCGATACGGGTAGTAAGCACTTTCGTTTTGCCACTCCCTGCACCGGCAATGATCATGATTGGCCCGTCTTTATGCAGTACAGCTTCCCGCTGTGGCCCGTTCAGTTCGTCTAAATAATTTGCCATCCGGCGAAGGTACGAATAGGGCGATTGTGGTAAGGTGGTGTGGGGAAATATTTATGCCCCTATTTCCCCGGGGTTTATCCAAGGCTATTTACATTTAACCTGCGGGTAGCGGGATAATCCCGGCATTAATACAAACGGGTGATTTAGCTGGCGAATTTGTCAGGATTTCTGAAACAACTTATACAATGGATTTCCGATAAACGGGCTTTAAATTTAAAGCGGAATAAAAATGACATAACACCCCGCCTATATTTTCACGAAGCAGAAGGCACCTGCGGGGCCCATGTCTTTAATTGCATATTTTCTATAAACAGGGAGCCCCGGCAGGAGCTTAACTTATACTGCACAGCGGATAAAAACGCAAATAAGATTTTTTGTCCAGGCAGGGAAGCAATGGTCATTCCCGAAAAATCAGCCTTTTTATAGGCCCTATTTATTTTAGTTATTTAAATCTAAAGTCCAATTTATAATCAAAAAGCCATGGAATTTTAGGGTTAACTCCTTCCGATTGAAGTATCTGTGGTAAGTTTTCAAAATTTTGTTTGAGGTTTAATTTTTCATGGTCCCGGTAATAGGTTACAATAATTGTGTCATCTTCTACCCGAATATCGCCCTCCATATTTGTCAGTACCTGTTGTGCAGTATGTTCCGCAGTCCAGGTTTTATAATTACCAGGAAGTTTGTTTTTCAATTGATGTGTGGCAGCCTGTGCAATTAATGCGAGTGTTTGTTTTCCGTATTTTATATTGAGATTAAAGGTGGAAGCCCTGTTCCAGCCCATATCGCCATTAAAGTTAAAGAACTCTTCTATTGTCCAGCGTTCAGGAAATATTCGTGTAAGCAAGTCAACAGGGTTTTTGTTGGATGTGGTTAAAAATGGCTTGTAGGTATATTTATCTTTCTGCTCTCCCTGCCGCTGAACTATTAATTTCAATTGATTTGGGTTTTCGTCAAAGTTGAAGGTTGTTTCGGCCAGTGCGTATCCGGCCCAAACCGGATCGTATTCCAATTGATCAATATTGCTGGTAATCTTTTTAATTTCCGGTGCCGGCATCAATATATCATAGGTGGGGTGTTGATAAAAGTAGTCGGTTACTTCCTGGGTAAAATGTTCCTTGTCTGCTATAGTTACCGATGCTTTTCTCTTTTCACTTTTCGTTTGTTGGATAATTACAACGTGGATAAAATGTACAGGTCATTTATTTTCAAAGGGCGAACTGTTTTTAAAGGGAGGCATAATTTGAAGACCCTGTTTTGCCCCCGGCCCTCTTGATGAACCGGGACAGGCTTTCCCGAAAAATGCCGAAAGGTCGGCACAGGTCGGGATGTACCAAAAGGGGAGGCCTTCTACCAGTTCATAAAACTGCGCCTGATGAACCGCTCAAAATAACGCAATTAAAGTTGCCCAATGGTATTCAGTACACGAGTGATTATTATTTCTTTTTACCAAAAAGAAATAATAACAAAATCATATTTGCAACGATGCTTAATTGAAATACTTCTGCCCGGACGACAAAAAAAGTAAGGTTGTATAGAAGGGTTTTAAATTGCGAACAAAAATGTCTGAACTATGATTTTTATGATTGATTTGATTAATTGTGATTTGTATTGCTAATTTTATTATTGTGGTAATACTGATTTTTTAATTGCGCTGTTGCCAAAATCATTGTAAGCATAAAAATCACAAGGATCATAGTTCAGACAACCATTGCCGACTAGTGATACGCTGTACAAGAGTGCCCAAATAAGCCGCTGCTGACAGAACCTGTGCGAAAAAAATAAAACAGAATAAAATACCGGATTCTTCGTTTTAATGTATGAACGTGTATTTATTAATGCATTTTTAAGCTGGTTACAATGCCTTAGGGGAATTACACTACGTAATTTTTCTCATTTTTAATTGAAACCGAATTTGCATTATTTAATATGCCTTCTGCATTCAGCTTCACCCTTAGTACCCAAAATGACGAAGCTAAATGTAAAAACAGGTTACCTCTTAAACAGGGTAAGTATTTAGTTTTAATCTTTCTTAAATCCGCACCTATGAATACAGATCTTTACCCAACAAGCTCAACTAAAGGATTACTCCTTACTTTAAAAAAAACAGCTAAACTGATGCTTTGCATCATTCTTATGCTGGTTGCATTGGTAAGCGGTATTCCAGTATTTTCCCAAAAAGCGCCATCCCAAAAAGAGACAGCTTCCCCAACAATAACAGCCCCAAAATGCAAAGGCAATGAGCCGGGTGCGTACATCAGGCAGGCGGCCTCCCAAACGCTAAAAGAAAGCAGCAATAATATTTGGTTCGAAAAGAATGACGGCCAGTTTGGCAACCCCAATGTATTGTATGGTTTCCGTACTTCTTTCGGCTCCATGGGCGTGTACAACAACAAGCTTAGGGTAGTAACCGAACAATCGGAAAATGGGAAAAACACCGGTCAGCAGATAATAGATATCACCTTCCCGGGTTCGTTACAAAACTGGGCGGTATCGCCGGGAAACAAATCCGTGGTAAAAGGCTCTTACAATACCCAATGCAGTACCATCATTGCACCTATCTATAATGAGATCACCCTTAAAAATGTATATCCGGGAATTGACCTTCGTTTATACGCCGGAGAAAATGGGGCGCTTGAATTTGACTGGCTGGTGGCAAAGGCCGCGGACCATAAAAAAATACGTATGAATTTTACCGGGCAGGATGGCATCAGTATAGAAAAGAACGGGGATATTGTGATTGATCTGAAGCATGACGATATTAAGATAGTGATACCCGAAACCTACCAGGTGATCAATGGCAGTAAAATACTTTTTGCAGCCAGGATGAGTTCACCCGAAGATAAAAATACCCTGCAGTATGAGATAGCTGGTAATATGGATCCCAACTTACCATTGGTAATAGACCCTGTAATGACATGGTCAACCTACCTGCACAACAATACCAGCACCTTTGATGAATACTTATATACCATCGCAGTAAATACCGCCAGTGAGGTATATGCATGCGGCTTAACAAACCAGTCCATCAGCACAGCTTATATGAGTGGTGTAGCGCCCGGCTTCCTAAGTACATACAATTTTAATCTTAATACCAGTGGCAAACAGCAATCAGTGATCTTATACCGGTTAAACCCAACAGGTACGGCCATCACAGCCTGGACCTATACCGGGCAAACAACCAATAAACCTGTAGCGTTGGGTATATTTCCCGACAACAGGGTTTTGGTGGCCTATCAAACAGATACCATACAGATATTTTCCGCCGACCTTACCACCAGGCATTATAGCGGCGCCATTTCTTCCGATGTAGGGGATAATGTATTCTCTTACCAATCTCTGGCTATTATAAACAATGATGTATTCTATCTTGGCGGTGTAGCGGAATCCGCATTACCCACATCTATAATACCAGCTACAGCGCCGGATGCGGTGATTGCCGGAAGGGAAGGGGTTATTTTACGCATTACCAATGCAAGCGCCACTCCAGTTGCTGAATGGGGTACTTATGCAGGCGGCTCTGCCGATGAATCTTTTACTGCCATTGCAGCTACGCCTGATAAGTCAAAACTTGCATTTGCCATACATGTAAACGGATCTGGCAGCGCTTATCCCGCATTGGTAAATGATGTGGATAATACCATTGCTGGCACTGAACTATTGATAGGTGTGCTGCCAGTTGGAATGCCCGCTGCATTCTCCGTGTTTTCTTATTTGGGCGGAAGCTCGGATGAAGGTACCTCTGCCGGCTCAAATGCGGCGCTTGTTGCCGCCGATGATAATTATTTTTATGTAGCAGGCAATACCACTTCTTCCAACATGCCCGGTACTGCAGGGTCTGCACAGCCAACCCATGGCGCAAACATTACAAGAAATGATCAGTTTTTATCGCAGGTCCCGTTAAATGGAAGTGCGGGCACAGGGTTTATAACTACCTATAATGGTGGCGATGATATTGATATTGTAGGCGGCCTGGTGGTAGATTACCGTACCAGGGACGTGCTATTATTCGGCACTACCGAATCTACCAATTTCCCCGTTTACAACGGATCCTCGTATAGCCCTTTTTATCAGGCTACACATGGCAACAAAACATCAGGGCCGCTGGATATCACCTATTCGGTATTTGACAATGGGCTTGCTTCCCGAAAATTTTCTACCTATATCGGGGGCAGCCATAATGACTACCTCGGCAGCACCGGAAAGCTGCTGGGCACCGGCCATTTTCATTACAATGCTACTAATGGATTGACCTATATTGGCACTACCATTCACTCCGACCAAACCACGCTTCCCCCGCAATGGATGTCAAACATTCCCGGATTTGATAAGATCATTCCTATCGCTACTACCAGTAAAGACAATCACTATATTTTTGCCATGAACCCTAATACCTCCGATTTTGGGGATGCGCCCGCAAGTTATGATGCAGGTATCCCTGCAAACTCGGCGGTTGACTTTTTTAATATCAGGATAGGTGAAGAAGTGGATGCGGAAGATAAGCCCAACAGCTCCCCGACAGCTTATGGGGATGACATTCAAAATTATGGTTCGGTGGATGATGAAGACGGCATCGTTTCAATGCCTTCCATAGCGGCTGGCGACACGAGTTTTTCAGTTACGGTATCGGTATTCAATAATACCGGCGCCGCGGTAAACCTGTGTGGCTGGATAGATACCAATGGAAATGGAGTGTTTGATACAAATGAATATGCCACGGTAAGTGTCCCCCCCAATGCAAGCCAGCAATATATGGTTTTAAATTTTGCCAACCTTCCGCCTTTCTCCCCCATTTCCGGTTATAGTTTTTTACGCCTTCGTATAACCGATGTTTTATTGACTGCCGCGGATGCTACCGGCACTTTTGGTAAAGGTGAAGTGGAAGATCATATCGTATTGGGGTCGTTGATACTTGTCATATCATTGGAAAAATTTACCGCGGTTCCGCAGGCCGGAAATGTACTGATAAACTGGGCGGTAAGCAAAGAACTAAATGTACTTGAATACCAGGTAGAACATAGCGCTGATAATATGAAATTCACCAACTTGCTTATCGCTCCTGCTACAGGCGCCCGCCATTATAGTTTGGTGCATACTACACCCCTCACCGGCGCCAATTATTACAGGTTAAAAATTAAAGGGACTGATGGCAGTGCCACCTACAGCGCTGTACAAAGGGTAAAGTTTGATAAAAATGCAACGGTAACTATTTATCCCAACCCTGCAAAGGATATCATTAATATCAGCTTTACGGGTAGCTCAATAAATGAATTAGCCACCATCAGTTTATTCACGATTGATGGCAGGGTTTTAAGCCAAAAAAGAATAAAGGCCCTAAGGCAAACAGAAACCGTGGATATAAGCCGTTTTCCCGAAGGGCAATATATTTTAAAGATAAACACCGGCGATAGAATGATAGTGAAAAAGTTGGAAGTGAGGAAGCATGGATAAGGTTTTCAGGGGCGGGTAAGCATTGCAAAGTTGCCGTGCCCGCCTGAATGAATATGGCGCAGGCATATATACTTCATAAGGGATAAAAACGCGAATAAGATTTTTTTGTCCGGGCTGTGAAGCTATATAGGTATCATCGTTGCGTTGATAATCCCGATAGCGAATGCGTATCGGGACGCCATTCTATACAACCATACTTTTTGTCCGGGCTAAGAAGCTATGTGGAGCATCGTTGCATCGCCCTCTTGTACTTAATACCAATGGGCAACTTTAATTACGTTATAATGAGCGGTTCTTTAGGCGTAGGTAATGAACTGGCAGAAGACCTCCCCTTTTGGAACATCCCGATGAATCGGGAAAGCCTGTCCCGATTCATCGGGAGGGACGGGGGCAAAACAGGGTCTTCAAATAACGGCACATTTCAAAAAACAGTTCGCCCTTTGAAAATAAATGACCTGTAAATTTTACCCACGTTGTAATGAGCGAAACATCAGCCGCCGCTTATATGGGTACTCTTGTACTTAATACCATTGGGCAACTTTAATTGCGTTATAAATTAACAATTATTACCCCCTTTTGGAACATCCCGACCTGTGCCGACCTTTCGGCATTTTTCGGGAAAGCCTGTCCCGGTTCATCGGGAGGGATGGGGGTAGCCTGTTTTTATTTGTTTAGGAACAAAATAAAATATCACTAATTTATCCCTTGCGCAGGATAGCCAGAGGATGCATCCCAAATGGCCGCTGGCCATGGATGCGCCAGCCAGGGCAAACGCATTCATCATTGCCCTCACCGTCCTCAGCTACGAAAAGCAAGCCGAAATTTTGGATGCACCCTGCCTGACAAAAACTCCATTCCCATAAATTAATTGAATTGATCCGGTCATTTCTTTTCGTACAATAAAAAATGCTGTATAGGAAGAAAGCCGCCTTTATATTTTAATTGAAATCCGTTTGCCATCAACTCCCTGTTAAGTTGTGAAACAGTCGTTTTATGAAGTGCTTTTATAAGTACCGCCGGATCCTCCCCCCTATATTCTATCAGTAATATTTTTCCCTGGCTTTTTAGCGACTTCCTGATGGACCGCAACATTTCCCTGGGAAATTCAAGTTCGTGATATACATCTACCATTATAGCAAGATCAATACCGTTTTCCGGTAGGTTGGGTGAACGGTCCGACCCTTTTACTATCTCCACAATACTGTCTTTCAATACTGACTTTTTGTTTTTGAGATAAGTGATTAATTCATCCTGTACCTCCACTGCATATACTTTACCCTGTGGCACTTTGGCTGTAAGCTTAAAACTATAATAACCGGTCCCGGCTCCAATATCCGCTATAATGCTATTAGGGGCCAAACTTATTTTTTCAATCACAAGGTTGGTATTTTCTTCCTGCTCACGGGTATCCCTTTCCAGCCAACCGCTGCCCCCCGCACCCATTACCTGCGAAATTTCCCTGGACAGATAAAATTTCCCAATCCCATCCACCGAAGGCCTGCTATAAGTATAGCCAGAATCCGCCAATGGTTTTGAACCTGTCACTTTTTGTTGCGAATTACATTTTGCAAAACAACAACTTATGAAAATGATGATAATTACAAATTTTATTTTCATACCTGTACTCGTTTAAATAAGTATAATGTTAGCAAGCTTGAATTGTTTAATTGTAGGTTAATTTTTATTAAATCAACGTAAAGGGGAAAACTTTTTTTTAACCTGTTTTCATTTTATCATTCAGCTACAGCAACTGAATTTAGATTATATTCTACAAGGCACCCAAAATGTAATTACTATTTTTAGGAGGCCGGCTGATGTGTTGCTACCTAATACACACTAAACCCAATTTAATGGGTTATAACTGGTTTTAAATAAACATTGCGTATTTTTATCAGGCCCCCGGAATAACGCCGCTATACCTGTTAAATAATTTTATTTTTTTAGTCATCCCTGTCTGCCTGTGCCAGGCATACAGGGATGATGCCCACCCTTCGACTTCGCTCAGTACTGAGCGGAGCCGAAGTAACAATGCATAGACAAAAAAAAATCTTACGCACGTTTCCCTTGCGCAGTATAGTTACCTCTACAAAAAAATGCAAACGATTGTGTAGAAAAAAAATCTATTTGAAATCTTTTGTATTTTTACGAATGGCGGTTTTGTTGTACAGTGCCTCTCCTTAACAGCAGGTAAGGCTTTATCAGAATTCAATAGCTGATGGTTCATACATGCATGATTGAGCACGGTCAAAAATTTATTTTAAACCATATATTGTCTGAATCAGGATTAAATTAATTTAAGAATTTTCAGAATTATAAAGCCCGCTAATCCTGCTAATTTTTAAATCCTGAAAATCCTGATTCAGACAATCGCCTTAGTGAGGTGTTTGCTGTATTGTTGGTACCCATACGCAATTTATTTCAGTAGCTGATTTATCATCCATAATTAGCTGTAACTTTTAGTTTATATTT
>JANOTW010000159.1:0-2801 GCA_031416575.1 Ferruginibacter sp. | reverse complement strand
TTTTTTTTGTCCGGGCTAAGAAGCAATGTGGATCATCGTTGCATCGCCCTCTTGTACCGCATACCATTGGGGAACTTTAATTGCGTTATACTGAGCAATTCATCAGGCGCATTTTATGAACTGGTAGAAGACCTCCCCTTTAGGGGACGGGGGTAAAACAGGGTCTTCAAATAACGGCACATTTCAAAAAACAGTTCGCCATTTGAAAATAAATGACCTGTAATTTTTACCCAGGTTGTAATTAGCGAAACATCAGCCGCGGCTTATTTGGGTACTCTTGTACCGCATACCATTGGGGAACTTTAATTGCGTTATTTGTAGAAAAACAATAGTGGGCTTGCATTAACTACAGGGATAATTTCAATAACAGCAACAATTTCAATATGGGTATTATAGCCCCGCTGACTGGCAGGCAATGCCAATTAGTAAAAGTTTTTAATTGCCCGTCCGCTCATTTTAAATACAAAACGATTGAATTTCAAAACACTGCATTTTAACTTCCATTCCGGGGTTGGGGCCTACCTGCTTAAATTTATAGGAACCTTCTGCATATTGTTTTTTGGAACAAAAGCAATAATAGGGCTCACTGTTCCTGGTGGGTATTACAGTCCTTTTTTAGCCGGGTATTTCAATTACCCATCTTTATTGCGTTATTCACTTCTTAATGGTACCCGCTTGCTGGTAGCGCTTTTTGGTTTTGATGCTTACCTGAGGGATGCTTATCATGTTACCATGGTGAATGGCAGAGGGGTCCACCTTGTATATGCCTGCCTCGGATACGGATTATTAAGTTTTTGGATAGCATTTATTTTCGCGAATAACGGAAGTTTTTATAAAAAAATTAAATGGTTGGTGGCAGGCTGCTCCATCATTTGGCTCATCAATGTGATCAGGATAAGCCTGGTACTGATAGCTACCAATCAACAATGGGCGCTTCAGTTAACACTGGAGCATCATACACTTTTTAACATCGTAGTGTATGCGTGTATTTTTTTAATGATCTGGCTGTTTCAACGTTCGGAAAAAAAGGGGGCTTACTTAAAACCAACCAAATGATCATTATCGGTATCAACGCCTACCACGCAGACTCATCCGCCGCCATTTTTGTAAATGGTATCCTGATCGCTGCAATTGAAGAAGAACGGTTTAGCAGAATAAAACACTGGGCTGGGTTTCCAAAACAATCCATTGAGTTCTGCCTGAAGGAAGCAGGAATAGGCTTCGGCCAGGTAGATTATTTTGCAATAGGCCGTGATCCAAAAGCGAAATTTTTTAAAAAAATATTATACCTCGCAAAAAATCCGGCAGGCAGTATTGGCGTAATCAGGAGCAGGTTTCAAAACAGCCGGAAAGTGTCTTCTATTGAAAAAGAACTATCGGATATTTCCGGTTTACCGGAATCCGCCTTTAACGGGAAAATACAACAGGTAGAACATCACCGCAGCCATATCGCTTCCGCATTCTTTGCATCGCCATTTAAAAAAGCAGCCTGCCTTTCCATTGATGGTTCCGGTGATTTTTCCACTACAATGATTGGCATTGGTGAGGGCAATCAGTTCGCCATTTTGGATTCAGTGGATTTCCCTCATTCCATTGGCATATTTTATACTGCGTTTACACAGTTGTTAGGTTTCCCGCATTATGGTGACGAATATAAAGTAATGGGCATGGCGCCCTACGGGAATGCAACTGAAATGAAAAATTTGGACAAAGTAGTGCAGCTTACCACCAATGGTTTATTCAAATTGAACCCCTCGTATTTCCGCAGGGCCACGGATGGCGTTATCACTTATGGGGATGATAATGTGCCGGTTGTATCACCCATGTATAGCGAAAAGATGATACAGGAATTTGGATCGCCCCGCAAAAAAGACGAACCCCTGTCCCAATACCATAAAGATCTGGCGGCTTCGGTACAATGCATGGCGGAAAAAGTAATTTTTCATATATTGAAAAACCTGCACAAAAAAACAGGATTGGAGAATCTATGTATGGCTGGGGGAGTGGCGCAAAACAGTGTGGCCAATGGCAAAATAACCAGGAATACGCCTTTTAAAAATGTGTATATACCTTCTGCCGGGCATGATGCGGGCATTTCGATGGGCGCCGCTTTATATGTGCAGCACCAGCTACAAAAGAAAGAACGGCAGCCTGCCATCATGAGCGCCTTTACCGGAAGCCATTTTAGTAATGATACCATTAAAGCATTGCTCACTGAAAAGGGGGTCCCTTTTTTACAATACGAAGATGAAATACTTTTTGAAAAGGTAACGGATTGCCTCATCAACGGAGGTGTGGTGGGATGGTTTAATGGCCGTGCCGAATTTGGTCCCCGGGCGCTGGGGGGGCGTTCCATTCTTGCTGATCCCCGAAGGAATGATGCCAAAGAAATATTGAATTTAAAAATTAAACGCAGGGAGCGTTTCCGTCCATTCGCCCCTTCCATTTTAAAAGAATACGTAAACGATTTTTTCGAACTGGATGGTGAAGTACCTTTTATGGAAAAAGTTTTCCCGATCAAAAAAGAAAGACAAAAAGAAATACCTGCGGTAACCCATACCGATGGTACCGGCAGGTTGCAAACGGTTGATAAAAATATTTCCCCCCGCTATTATGCCCTCATTGAAGCTTTCAGAAAAAAAACAGGTATTCCAATTCTGTTGAATACCTCCTTCAACGAAAATGAACCGATCGTTAACCTCCCTGTTGAAGCGCTCAATTGTTATCTTAGGACCAATATGGATATGCTGGTGATGGAAAATATATTGGTTTCAAGAGTTGCCACCTCGCCCATCCTTTAA
>JANOTW010000158.1:0-2504 GCA_031416575.1 Ferruginibacter sp. | reverse complement strand
TTTTTTTTGTCCGGGCTAAGAAGCAATGTGGATCATCGTTGCATCGCCCTCTTGTACCGCATACCATTGGGGAACTTTAATTGCGTTATACTGAGCAATTCATCAGGCGCATTTTATGAACTGGTAGAAGACCTCCCCTTTTGGAACATCCCGATTTTTCGGGAAAGCCTGTCCCGATGAATCGGGAGGGACGGGGGCAAAACAGGGTCTTCGAATTATGCCTCCCTTTAAAAAACAGTTCGTCCTTTGAAAATAAATAACCCGTAAATTTTTCATCGTTGTTATTAGCGAAACATCAGCCCCGGTTTATTTGGGTACTCTTGTACCGCATACCATTGGGACTCTTAAACTGCGCCTGATGAAGCGCACATTAAAACACAATTAAAGATCCCCAATGGTATGCGGTACAAGAGGGCGATGCAACGATGCTCCAAATAGCTTCACAGCCCGGACAAAAAATTTTATTCAAGTTTTTATCCGTTGCGAATTATAAGTATAATCAAAATGTCAGCAGATAATAATCAAAAAAATTATTTTTCTACATTTACAGCAACTAATAACCAGCCACCATGCATAAATTTTCTACCTGCGTTTTATTATGGCCTGTCCTTATTTTTTATTCCTGTAAAAACAAACCTGTTACATTATTTCAAAGGCTTGATGAGCCTGCAACTGGTGTAAATTTTAAAAATACACTCTTTGAAGATGGGCCTTTAAACGTAGCTAACTATATTTATTTCTACAACGGGGGCGGTGTTTCTATTGGTGATATTAACAACGATGGCCTCCCCGATATTTTATTTACCGGTAACATGGTAAGGAACCGCCTCTATTTGAATAAAGGGAATTTCAAGTTTGAAGACATTACCCGGCAAAGTGGTATAGCTGAAAAGCAGGGCTGGTGTACAGGAGCGAATATGGCAGATATCAATAACGACGGCAAATTGGATATTTATATTTGCCGGAGTGCAGACGCCAATCCCCAACTCAGGAAAAATTTACTTTTCATAAATAACGGCAACCTTACTTTTTCTGAAAAGGCGGATGAATATGGCCTGGCCGATCCTGGCTATTCTACACAGTCCGCATTTTTTGATTATGATAAGGATGGCGACATTGATTGCTTTATCATCAACCACTCCAGCCAGAAATATACCGGAGGTGTTCAGGATAATCCCGCATTGCGCAAAGAATACAACCCCGCCTCCGCCAGCAAATTGTACCGCAATGATAATAACCATTTTACGGATGTAAGCCTGCAGGCGGGTATTACTTCCAATGTACTCACCTTTGGTTTAGGGGTTGCTATCGCCGATTTTAATAATGATGGCTGGCCCGATGTGTCTGTTTCAAACGATTTTAATGAACCGGATTACTTTTTTATCAACAACCGCGATGGAACTTTTACCGAGCAACTTACAAAATCAATGGACCAGGTTTCGCTGTACTCAATGGGTTCGGATGCGGCGGATTACAATAACGATGGCCTGGTAGACCTGGTAACTTTAGACATGTTGCCGGAAGACAACAAAACGATCAAGATGCACAGCGGGGCGGAAAATTTCGATAAACTACAGCACCTTTTTACCCAGGGCTTTTATTACCAATACAGCCGCAACATGCTGCAAAAAAACAATGGCGACGGCACTTTCAGCGAAGTGGGGCAATTGGCGGGGGTTTCCAATACCGACTGGAGCTGGGCCGCACTCTTTGGCGACTATGATAACGATGGCAACAAAGACCTGTTTGTTACGAATGGATATGTAAAAGATTATACCGACATGGATTTTTTGAAGTATTCCGTTGACAGGGTTATTCGCAATATGCATAAGGATTCAATAGACCCCATTCCGGTTTATATAAAAAAAATGCCCACTATTGAAATCCCCAATTACATTTTTCAAAACCAGGGAAATGGTACTTTTTTAAAAAAGACGGTGGAGTGGGGGTTTGATGAAAAGGGGGTTTCGGCAGGCGCTGCTTATGCGGATCTGGATAATGATGGGGATTTGGACCTGGTGATTAATAACTCCAATGCTTTTGCAGGCATTTACAAAAACAATAATGAAACCCTTACAAAAAACAACTACCTGAGTATCCGGTTGCAGGGTGGGGCGGCTAATACGGAAGGGCTTGGCGCAAAAGTAAAACTGTATTGCAAGGGCCAACAGTACTATCAGGAACAATCACCTGCCCGTGGTTTTCAATCTTCTTCTGATCCTGTATTGAATTTTGGGGTTGGCACCAACAATATCATAGATTCCATATTGGTCATTTGGCCCAATGATAACTTTCAAAAACTGGTTGGCATAAAAGCCAGCCAGCGGCTTATTATCAGGCAAATAGATGCCAAAGAAAAATGGGTGTACGGTTCCATGGGCTCTTCGGATCAATCATTCTTTACGCAAACCATAGTGCCTGAAGTAAGGCACCGTGAAAATTCTTTTAGCGATTTTACCGTGCAGGGTTTATTGCCTAATTATCTTTCGAGGCAAGGCCCCTCC
>JANOTW010000157.1:0-1933 GCA_031416575.1 Ferruginibacter sp. | reverse complement strand
CAGGGATACCATTTATTCAACTACCAATATCACTTCGGACTATGGAAACCGCGGTAGCAACAGTGAATTCAATTTCACCAACTATGGTTCTACCCTAAGTTTCAAACACAATTTTGCCAAAGCGAATAAGGAAATTACGGCCGATGTAAATTATAATTATAGCAGGAACAATAATACCAATCAAATTTCCACCCAATACTTTTTTCCAAATTCAAATCCAAAAACGCCACTCATTTACCAAAGTTCGTTAGGCGGCGGGACTACCAATTTTTTTACTGCGCAAGCAGACTATTCCAATCCCATTTCGGCTACCATGAAAATAGAAACGGGTACCCGCATTGCGCTGAGAAGTTATAATAGTTTCAATGATAACTTCCTCATGGATCCCTCTACCGGAAAAAATATCCCGCTTTCCTTATTGAACAACAGTTATCAATTTACTGACAGGGTACTTGCCGCTTATGGAACTTTTGCGCAGCAACTAAAAAAATTCAGTTACCAGCTTGGGCTTAGGTTGGAAAGTTCAAAGTATGATGGATCACTCATCAACCGGAATCAAAAATTCTCCAACGAATTTCCTTTCAGTTTGTTCCCCAGTGCATTTGCAACATATAAATTGACGGATAAGCAGGATTTACAACTTAATTATTCCAGGAAAATCAACCGCCCCAACTTTTTCCAGTTAATTCCTTTTATTGATTTTACCGACTCACTCAATCTAAGCAAAGGCAATCCTGACCTGGTGCCGGAGTTTACCAACCTTATTGAATTATCTTATCAAAATCAGCTTGGCAACGGGCACAACCTGCTTTCAACTATTTATTTAAAAAACACGACCAACCTGATAGCCCGGTATCAATATCCCGAAAAAAATCCCAATGCACCCGCCAAACCCGATACGGTACTTTTTACAAGTTATGCAAATGCATCTCAAAGCTATACGTATGGTTTAGAGCTGACAGCAAGGAATAAAATCGCGAAATGGTGGGACCTTACAAGTAACCTGAATCTTTTTAATGTTACGCTAAAGGCTGGTAATCTGCCGGGTGGTGTTAACAATAGCCAGTTAAGCTGGTTCCTGAAAATAAATAATAGTTTTAAATTACCTAAAAATTATTCCATTCAGTTAAGCGGCGATTACCAGGCAAAAACTTTGGTACAACCTGGCGGGGGCGGGGGTGGGCGTGGAATGATGTTTGGCGGCGGAAACCTGCCTTCAGCACAGGGGTTCATTAAACCTTTGTATGGTTTTGATATCGCCATCAGGAAAGATTTTCTTAAAAACAATGCTGCCTCCATCACCTTGCAAATGAGCGATATTTTCCGCACCAGGTTGAGTGGTACCTACACCGAATCGGTTTATTTTATTCAGGAAACGGAACGGCGCAGGGATCCGCAGATACTCAGGCTGAATTTTAACTGGCGTTTTGGAAAGTTTGACGTGTCGTTGCTAAAACGTAAAAACATGAAGGGCGAACAGGGTAATATGCAGGAAGGCATGCAGGGGGCCGGGCAATAAATGGCAACCGCCCCCGCTGGTTATCAAATTGAATTTTATCATTGCCAAACCTGCTTTTTACTTTAAGGGAATTCATGTCCCAAATGGACGGTATCGAATGTTTCATACATTCAAAACTCCTGGCTCTAGCGGATTTGTATCCTTGTTTTAAAGCTTTTTTGTCCGGGCTATAAATCCATCTGGTGCATCGTTGCATTGATAATCCCGATAGCGTATGCGTATCGGGACAGTCTTCTATACAACCATATTTATTTTGTTGTCCGGGCTGAAGTATTTCATGGCATTCCCGAAAAAAATGCCGAAAGGTCGGCACAGGTCGGGATTTCGCAATACAGTTTTTTGTCCAAACTATATTTCATTTCTCAACATCGTTGCGTTGATAATCCCGATAGCGTATGCGTATCGGGACGCCCT
>JANOTW010000156.1:0-5360 GCA_031416575.1 Ferruginibacter sp. | reverse complement strand
TTCCGTTGGCTGTTTGCAGGTACAATGCGCCGGGCTGGTCTTTTGCCCCGCAGATATAAAAGTCTTCCAGCCCATCCGCATTTACATCTCCCTTCGCCATACGGGGGCCTTCGGTTGACAGCATGTGAAAGATCAATTTATCCCGGTCAAAGTCGACAAAATTATTTTCTTTATGTACAAAGCCGATCCCGTAATTATCGGCGCTTTGGGTAAAGAGGGTGTTGACTGTTGATGGTTGATCGTTGATGGTTGATCGTTGCCCATTGCCCATTGCCCGTTGGCTGTTGCCCGTCGCTACTAAAGCATCGGCTTGTTTAATGGTTATTTGCTGGTTGGGCTGTACATCTTTCAATACATTTATTCCACCATCATTCCATTGCACTGTTACGGAATCTATCTTCACCGGTTTTCCCAAACCAAAGTTTAAGCGGCTGTCAACGGTAGATTCAAATCCACGCATGGGCATCTGTTCCTGGTATGCAATCGTATTGTTATAATGTACCGTTACTTTGGCGCCGATGCCAAAACGGTTTTTCCCTTCTCCTTCCAGTATTACTTTTAAAAATTTATTCTCCGGGTGAAGCTGCACACTTTGATTACGATAGACAAATGCGGGCATGTTTACATTATTTACCACCAGGTCCAGGTCGCCATCGTTATCAAGGTCGGCATAAGCGGAGCCATTGGAAAAGCCCGGTTCACCAAGGCCCCATTCCTGGGCTTTGTTGGTAAATGTAAGGTCGCCATTATTGCTGTATGCATAGTTGGACAATGGATTGGAAGGCATTAAATCAATTAATTTTTTATAGATGCCCTTTTCCTTACTGGCAACTATACTCTTCATCACTTCCTGGTTAGAAATGTATTGAACATAATCCTCATTGGTTAAATCCTGGTATATTCCATTGGCGATAAAAATATCCTTGAATCCATCGTTATCAAGGTCTGTTATTAACGCTCCCCAGCTCCAGTCCGTAGCATGCACTCCTGCCAGGCGGCCTATCTCGCTAAAAGTATTATTGCCATTATTTAACTGCAGCATGTTACGCGTAAATTGGTGATAATAACCATACTTCAGGTCAAGCTGGTATTTATCCCAATTCTCGAAAGTGGTATTTACTTTAATACGGGCTTCCTTTTCCGGCAACATTTCTGTAACAAAAATATCAGGATAACCATCGTTGTTGATGTCAGCCATATCAGCGCCCATGGAGGCGTTACTGATGCTGTGCATCTCTTTTTCCAACGCTTCCGTAAATGTTCCGTTTTTATTATTGATGTATAAATAATCCCGCTCAAAAAAATCATTGGATACATAGATGTCCTGCCAGCCGTCATTGTTTACATCACCAACGGTAACACCCAGCCCAAAACCAATAACGCTTCCATAGATACCTGCCTCCGCACTAACATCGGTAAAGTGGCCACCGTCATTTCTAAAAAATTTATGCCCGCCTAATGAATCCCTGGTGGTGCGTTCATTTTTCTGTAAATTAAAACTGCCAATGGCTTTAAAAGAATTGTTTAATAAAAACATATCAAGGTCGCCATCATGATCATAATCAAAGAAAGCGGCATGTGTGGAAAGGCCTTTATCATCCAAACCATATTCATGCGCCTTTTCAGCAAAGGTGAGGCCGCCATTATTGATGTACAATTCATTCTGCCTGTTATCACCTTTTATATCGCCGCTGTTGCAAACATATATATCAACAAGCCCATCGCCATTTACATCCGCCATACTTACCCCGGTTGACCATTTCGCTTTCTTTAATATCCCCGCTTTTTCCGTAATGTCTTCAAATTTAAAATCGCCTTTGTTTAAATAAAGCCGGTTGGGCAGCATGTTGGCGGTAAAAAAAATATCAACCAAACCATCATTGTTTATATCTCCTGTTGCCACACCACCGCCATTATAAAAATTACGGTAAGTAAAAATGTTGAACTTGTCATCGTATGCCAGTTGATTGATAAAATTAATGTTGGTTGAATCCGCCCCAAGTTGTTCAAATAACTTTGATTCCTTTTTTACTTTATTCGTGCAGCTTGAAATAAAAAAAATAGTGGCTAAGAAAATAATGGATAATGGATAATTGATAATTGATAATGGATAGTTGGAAATTGATAATGAAAAATTAATAATTGATACTGGTAAATATTTTTTACTCCCGGTCAAGGTTTTTTTATTTTTTTTTGGCCGATCATTTGAACCCTGATTAAGCTTCACAGGCGTCGCACTCTTGTACAGCGTATCATTGGGGGGCTTTACCCACGTTGTGTAAAGAGGGGCGCCAGTTGGGCTTATCCGTACATACCCGCAGGTGGTGGCATAGCTTTGCTTTATCATTCTCCGCAATAAAATATATTTATCAATAGACAGTAAATCGTAACAACATTTATTCATCTGCATCACCCAATAGCAATTTATAAATTCAAATAATCGCATCCTATTTTTTTAACTTCTTTTCCTCCATTAATTTTTAGAGCCGTGGTCGGTGTCCCACCGACCACTCTGCTGGGCTGCCCCTGGCTGGTATCCCACCAGCCAGGGGCAATTTGGTATGCACCCTAATTTTTTAATTTTTTTTCTTCCATTAATTTTTCTTCAATCACTAAATCGGTAAAGTCGGCCTTTACGATCATATCATCAAATTTACCCAGGGTTATCCTGCGGTTACCATCCACTTTCACATAGATGGTTCTTTTTGCTTTATCGGTGATGGGCATAAAATCATTGCCCCCCGGATACCACTTTTTATATAAACGCAACACATCCGGAAATAAACTATCCGAGGACTGGGCTTTGTTCCAGATAGCCCAGGCATTGTATTGAAAGGTTACACGCATGTGGTTTATTTTATCCTGGTAAAAATCAGGATAAAAATTCATACTGGCGGGAAACTTCAATGCGGAATCCATTTTATACAATACCATCGTGTTGTTTGTGCCATCTGAGATAATCCCTTTTTTATTGAGCTCCCAGCAATAGCCATAAAAATTTTTACTGGTCATGCCAAAACTGATTCCTAAGAAAAGGCTGTCAAACCGGGTGCCTTTCGCCAATTCTTTTTTAACCAGCTTATCATATTGGTCGCCGTCCGAAGGTGAGCAGCTACAAAAAATAATTACTGCTATCGGGAATAAATAAAATAAATAGTTTCTTTTAATCCTTATCATATCTTATTGAAATATTATTGGTTGTTCATTATTTCTGGCTACAATCACCAGGTTCTTTTTCTTGGTTTTTAGGGTAATAATATCTTTAACGGCGCCTTTTACAAAGAAGCCCGATTGATTAGCATGCACAGTCACAAAGTTCCCCTTGCCATCTCCTTTGAGCAATAAGCCGTAGCTGGCATCGTAAATGCCTGCCTCCGGTTTGCTCTGGTAAAAATTACCACCCAACAAGATATCCGCTTTGCCATCGCCGTCGTAATCATTCACCGCTATGCCACACACCGTTGAAAACTGTGCTTCCATGGGCAATGCATTCATGGTGAAGGTGCCGTTCTTATTATTCATGATTACGCTGCTCCGCATTTCTTTCGCTTCCAGCTTTATTGCTTTTGCCAGTTGCTCTTTGGTAAATATGTCTTCTATTGTTTGTTCCTTGTAGCTCTCGTATTTTAAATATTTTTTCTTCAGGTAGGGCAGCACGCCAACCAAATCGTGCCGTAACGCCATGGGGTAGGGCTTATCCCCATTGTAACAGGTGATTACCTGTTCTACACTACCATTCTCATCAAAGTCGCTTACGTACATGGTTACCGGTTTTTTTGCAGTGCCTTTAAACCTTGAATTTAATCCATGGTTGCCCGCTACGATGTCTTCATATCCGTCGCCGTCAATATCCGCTATCACCAGCCGGTTCCACCAGCCATTGCTGTTTTGCAGGCCAGCCGCTACCGTTACTTCTTTTAATTGTTTGTTCTCATTGTGAAAGATCCTTACCGGCATGTATTCCCCCGTTATTACCAGGTCAGGTCTGCCGTCTTTATCATAATCGAACCATTTGCCATCCGTTATCATTCCAGCTTCTTTTAATACCGGCGCTACCTGTTCTGTTACATCCGCAAATATTCCCTTGCCATTGTTTTGCAGAATATACCCCTTGCATGGGTAGCCATACAGGAATGGTTTTAAGCGTACGCCTACAAACAGGTCCTGGTCGCCATCCCCATCGTAATCGGCTGCCGTTACACAGGAAGCGCTTTCAAATATTTGTGCCGATGGTAACAGTTGCGGTGATTTGGTAAAATCGCCCTTGCCATCATTGATATAAAGCCTGCTGATCAATTCCGTAGAGTTGGCGGAGAACTCGTTGCCACCGCTGCACACGAACAGGTCTTTGTCGCCATCGCCATCCGCATCAAAAAATAAACAGTCCGTATCTTCACAGCCCTTGTCCTGTTCCAGCAGCTTTTCATTGCTTCTTTTAAATCTTCCGTTGGCTGTTTGCAGGTACAATGCGCCGGGCTGGTCTTTTGCCCCGCAGATATAAAAGTCTTCCAGTCCATCCGCATTTACATCTCCCTTCGCCATACGGGGGCCTTCGGTTGACAGCATGTGAAAGATTAATTTATCCCGGTCAAAGTCAACAAAATTATTTTCTTCATGTACAAAGCCGATCCCGTAATTATCGGCGCTTTGGGTAAAGAGGGTGTTGACTGTTGATGGTTGATCGTAGATGGTTAATCGTTGCCCTTTGGTCATTGCCAGATGGCTGTTGCCCGTTGGTACTAAAGCATCGGCTTGTTTGATGGTTATTTGCTGGTTGGGCTGTACATCTTTCAATACATTTATTCCACCATCATTCCATTGCACTGTTACGGAATCTATCTTCACCGTTTTTCCCAAACCAAAGTTTAAGCGGCTGTCAACGGTAGATTCAAATCCACGCATGGGCATCTGTTCCTGGTATGCAATTGTATTGTTATAATGTACCGTTACTTTGGCGCCGATGCCAAAACGGTTTTTCCCTTCTCCTTCCAGTATTACTTTTAAAAATTTATTCTCCGGGTGAAGCTGCACACTTTGATTGCGGTAAACAAATGCGGGCATGTTTACATTATTTACCACCAGGTCCAGGTCACCATCGTTATCAAGGTCGGCATAAGCGGAGCCATTGGAAAAGCCCGGTTCACCAAGGCCCCATTCCTGGGCTTTGTTGGTAAATGTAAGGTCTCCATTGTTGCTGTATGCATAGTTGGACAATGGATGAGAAGGCATCAGGTCAATCAGCTTTTTTATGCCACCATTTTTTTCTTCCTTCAAAATTTTTCTCACTTCATCAGGGTTGGCTGTATATTGAATATAATCCTGGTCGGTGAGGTCTTTATATATCGCATTGGCAACAAAAA
>JANOTW010000155.1:0-1921 GCA_031416575.1 Ferruginibacter sp. | reverse complement strand
ATCTTTTGTTGCTACGTGCAAATATCGCCGGGTAGTTTTTATGTCAAAATGCCCAGGTAACTTCTATATACATTACATCCGTTCCTTTTTGTGAATTAATAAGTTGGGTTTATTTCAAAGCAGGCCGGTAGGGCTATCCGGCCTCTTGTGTAAAACGCAATTAAAGTTCCCCAATGGTATGCCGTACACGAGGGCGATGCAACAATGTTTATTCATAGCTCTGATGCCCGGACAAAAAAGATAAATTGCAAAACCCCGACCTGTGCCGAACATTCGGCATTATTTCGGGAAAGCATGCTCTTCAAACTGCGAAAGCTAAGGATCCCTGAATTTACTTCGTAAGAAATATGCCTAATGGTATGCCGTACAAGGTGGGTTCAGGGGCGGGCCATGCCCCTACGACGGACAAATGCCTGTAAACAAAATAAAAGCACGCCAACACCATATTATGGGGAACCAATATTTTCGTTGGTGACAAATTAAATTACCAGGCTTTTAAAGTAGTACCATTCATGATTCTAATGAAGTACAGGTGTTTATTTTCGAAATAATCAGGCGACGTATTTTCTTGTTTTAAAAATACAGGCCGGAAATTGTAATCGGAGAAAACCTTGAAACCCTTATCATTGATATGGCCCATCACATCGTTGGGATAGGTAATAAGCAACCTGGTAAAAAGGTAAGTGGATTCAAAGCCTTTAAAAACCATGTCGGCCGGTTTGCCCTTATACTTTTTCGCGTAGCCCGCGGTAAGTAACCTGCTAAGGCTGTCCCATTTGTTATTATAGTAGGGTGTGGTAAAATAAACCGGGAAGTCTTCGAACTGATCTTTCTTCATAAGGCTTTTAAACCCGTCCCAGTTGGGCATGCCAATTAAAATAATGGGGTATGCATCATGCAGGTCATAACAGGCTGCGGTAAGTGTGGCCGCAAAATCTTCATCCAGTGATGCGCCAATGATAATAGTCTGGCGGTTGCTATCTATTTTCTTTTGTAAGGATGTTGATGAGAAAGTACTGTCTAAATTAATTGTTTGGATTTTAATTAATGGTATGCGGTCTGGCTCGTTGCTTGTTTTAAAATAAGCCGCTACTTTATCTTCCTGCAATCCTTTTTTCCGGACCAGCAAAATTCTGTCGGTTCCATGATTTTGTAAAATATAGCTGTAAATAGCTTCGCAATGGGCCTTTAAAGTAGAATTGAGCAGTACTAAAAAAGGATTAGCCGTAATGCCCCCGTCATTGGGATAAGTGGCGGAGATAAACGGGATATTTTTGGCTAAGGAAAAATCAGCCAACTGTTTGTATTCAATATCTTTTACGGATCCGATGATAAGTTGAAGGCTGTCCAGTTTTTTGGATTTAATAAGCTGGCCTACCGGCAACGTGTAAGATTTGGTATCGTAAATAAATGCTTCTACATTTTGATTGGGTAATTTAATAGAGTCCAGCGCTATTTGAGCGCCATTTATAAAATCAACCCCCGGCATTATAAAACGGGGCATGCCTTGCTTATACCGAAAATTGCCTTCTTCATTGAAAACGGAATCGAGGTATAGCGGTGCAAAAATACCAACACGGTAAGTTTTAAAAACAGGGATGGGATCATTTTGCGCAACCGCATTTCGCGAATAAAAAAAAGCCACTAAAAAAAACACAACCGGAAGTAAAATCTTATTCATATATTTTTTGATTCTGTCATAAACTAAAAAACTGATAGTTATTAGCGGTTAACTGGTAGCAAAATACCTGACTTTAAACCCTGAATTTACTCCAAATTGTCGCTTCTGCCTTGAGGCTGTGGTCGGTGAGGACACCAATGCTATTAAAATAAGGCTTTGCCTGGTACATATTTTGGCATGATTCATTTCAAAAGATTGAATATATCGAATTGGTATGTACCTGCCAATTAAATCTACCGA
>JANOTW010000154.1:0-2411 GCA_031416575.1 Ferruginibacter sp. | reverse complement strand
AGATATACCAATACCCGTATTAAAAACCATCGCTTCACAAAAACAGGGAATCGAAGAATTGTACGAAGAAATAATAGCGCATATCAATCATCATCAATTAAACAACAAACGATTCTGGCTGCTGGCGGAAAAAGCGTTTTTCCTTATCCAGCAAAAAAGAATGAAGGATATAAATAAAAATGAAATAAAAAACAAGATTGAAGCAGCGGGCAAGAATTTTAATTTGTACCGGTTTATTGAAAATTATTAAGGATTTGTAAATACTAAAATGAAAAAGAGCATGACCTTAAGTTCGAATAAAATCAGAAGTTCCAAAATTGAGGGATTAATAGATATTCCAATCTTCGCCATGATCTCCCTTATTTCCCTCCCTTTTGAGGAGGATAGGTGGGGCTTTACTCCTGTTCTTCTACCGCCTTGTTATTTTTCCACCAGCGGAAACCTATAAAACCTACAATAGCGAATGGCATGATCATTAAATACAATATACCACTGTTCAATCCCTGTGCAGGTTTTTCACCCAGTTGCTGCGCCGTTTTAGTGCAAAGTGAACATTGGGCATTTAGGGCAGGCGGTGATATCAACAAAAGCTGAAAGGCCAATAAAAATATAATCGTAATTTTTTTCATGAAGGATACAAAGTTAATCAGCTTTATGTTAATGTCCCTATTTGTGAGTGCATTTAAAATTTTTACTTTTATTGGTTAATAGCATAAGTTTTACTGCACAAGGGATAAAAACGTGAGGAAGATTTTTTGTCCAGTCAGTGACAATCAGCATTCCGATTAAAATGCCGAAGGTTCGGCACAGGTCGGGATTTCGAAATACAGGTTTTTTTGTCCAGGCTATATTTCCTTGCTCAACATCGTTGCGTTGCCCTTCTATACAACCATATTTATTTTGTTGTCCGGGCTAAGAAGCTATGTGGGGCATCGTTGCATCGCTTGCCGACAGTATTTGTCGGCATCCCGATGTTACACTTGAATCGGGACTTGTACCGAATACCATTGGGGATCTTTAATTGCGTTTTATTAACCCATTCATAAATTCAGAACTCCCGGCCTGACTTCAAATCAAAATCATCGCTTTATATTATTTTCTGGAAAAACCCCAACGGGCATAAGCCCCGAATGGCGGGGTTGACTGTCAACTTAAGTTTAATGAGCAAATATTAATGCCAATGTATCCGTCTTCAAACTCCGTAGGAGTTACCTCTTTGTAGCGCTAATCATATAAAACATCTGCAGGAGCAACCCTACGGCAATTGGGGCGTACCTACGGCACGCATGCACTTTATTCGCATTTGCCAGCTCCGATGGGGCCAAGCTGATTTAATAATTAAGCTGCTGTTAAATACTCCACAAGCAAAAGCAAATCAGGCATCAAAAATCGGACATCAGGCATTTTTAAATATTGATTTCTCTACCTTTGCTGCCATAATTATTTAATCAATAAATTTTATCAGTCATGCCCGGATTTGAATTTTTTGGCGACGAGGAACGCAAAGAAGTAAATGATGTAATGCAAACCGGTATCCTGATGCGGTACGGTTTTGACGGGGCCCGTAAAGGTAACTGGAAAGCGAAGGAATTGGAAGAAGCCGTTTGCGAAACTTTTGGTTGTAAACATGCACAGTTGGTAAGTAGCGGCACCGCGGCATTAACCGCCGCCCTAAGCGCCCTCGGAATTGGTTATGGAGATGAAGTAATTATTCCTTCTTTCACTTTTGTAGCAAGCTTTGAAGCGGTTTTGAGTGTAGGCGCCATACCGGTTTTGGCAGATGTGGATGATACCTTGACCCTAAGCCCCGCCGCAGTTAGAAATGCCATTACACCCAAAACAAAATGTGTAATGCCGGTACACATGTGTGGCGGCATGGCCGATATGGATGAACTGGTTGCTATCTGTAAAGAACACAACCTTTTATTATTGGAAGATGCCTGCCAAAGTATAGGAGCAAGCTATAAGGGTAAAAAATTAGGTACCATTGGCGATGCCGGAACCTTTAGTTTTGATTTTGTAAAAACCATTACCTGTGCCGAAGGTGGTGTGGTAATGACCAACAGCGAAGATATATATGTGGCAAGTGATGGCTACAGTGATCATGGCCATGATCATAAAGGAACAGACCGTGGCGCTGACCTTCATCCGTTTATCGGGTATAATTTCCGTATCAGCGAATTGCATGCCGCGGTTGGCCTGGCACAAATAAAAAAGTTAGATACCTTTTTATCCATTCAACGCAAAAATAATAAAGCGCTGAGATATATTTTATCCGCTGTACCGGAAATTTCCTTCCGGCGTGTGCCCGATGAAGCTGGCGACAGTTGTACTTTTTTGAGCTGGTTCCTGCCTACTCAAGAAATTACAAAAGCGGTGGTTGCTGAAATGAGATCACAGGGAATTATGGC
>JANOTW010000153.1:0-2161 GCA_031416575.1 Ferruginibacter sp. | reverse complement strand
ATTACAGATGGCAATTATAGTGATGCCAATACATTGGGAATAGCTTATCGTAATACTTCCATGTGTTTATTGGGTAAAACCATTCATGATAATTCGGGGGCGTTGGGGCAGGCAAGCAGGACCAAGTTGGTTACTACGGTTATTGAGCATGAAGTAGCGCACCTGCTTGGTTTGGTAGATATAGGGTCTGCCATGCAAACAAATCACAAGGATGCCGCTCGTGGCAATCATTGTAATAACAGCAATTGCCTGATGTATTATGCGTCGGAAACTACCGATGTGTTAGGATTTTTAATAACTGGAAATATTCCTGTACTGGATGCCAACTGCCGGGCCGATCTGCAGGCAAATGGCGGAAAATAGCGGGATTCAACAGGCGGCTTTGTTGTAAAGAGGGCTATTGTAATTCTATTACTTCGCAATTTTTCATTTCTTTTCCATCAATAGCAAAGCGGATGAGCGTTCGCACTTTATGCCAGCCCTGTTTGCCCGCAGCGCCGGGATTCATGTGGAGGCAATTCAATTTTTCATCGTACATCACTTTTAAAATATGCGAATGCCCGCTAATGAAAAGTTGAGGTTGATGGATCAATAATTCCCGCTTTGTTTCGGGATTATATTTTGGTGGGTAACCCCCAATATGCCGCATCATTACTTTTACATCTTCGCATTTAAATACCAATTGTTCGGGATAAATTGCCCTGATATCCGGGCCGTCTATATTGCCATAAACTCCCCTCAACCTGGTCATGCCCGGAACGTTCACACCAGGTCGGGGGAAATCTTGAAATCCCGCGATAATCTTTTCAGCGATTTCAATCGTGCCAAAATCACCCCCATGCCATATTTCATCACAGTTTTTAAAATGTTCAAAAACGGCCTCATCCAGAAAATGATGAGTGTCTGATATAAGTCCGATCCGGGTCAAAATACTTTGTGAATTGATTAAGCTTTACTGCTAATAATTAATAGGATCGTAGGCGATGAAAAAGAAATTGTAATTCTTATAAAACTGCCCGCTGAATTCTTCTTTTGAAAACGGTTGCTTGTGTGCATTAAAATATTCGATGGTAGATACGCCCATCCCACATTCTGTAAATAAGTCGAAGATATGGTCCGGGGTAGTGCCGTAAACATCCGCTCCACCCAATCCGCATTCAAATAATACAAGTGGTTTGTTTTTGTGTAAAACTTTCCTTGCTCCCTGCAATACCTCATATTCGGCTCCTTCCACATCAATTTTTACCAGGTCGATTTTTAAGTTTTCAGGAATAAGGTCATCTAATTTCTCCACTTGAACAGATAGCAGGGTAGGCTCCTGCCCAATTTGGTTATTTCTTTCACGGAAGCCGCTAACCGCCGGCCTTTCCGGATAATAATTAAAAGTAGTGGAACCTTTTTTAGAAGACAAAGCGTAATTGTAAACAGTAGTATTTTTAGAAAATCTTTTTTTCAGCGACGTATATAAATCTGGAATGGGTTCAAATGCGAAATGTTTTCCCTTTGGTGCAGCCGCTACGATTTCCATCAGGATATGCCCCAGGTTGGCGCCAATATCAATGCAGTTGGAATCTTTTTTTAGATATTTCCGGATCAATTCCGTGGTTTGAAAATCGTATTTGTCAACCGGTAAATGATAGAATGCTTCTGTTAACCGGTAAACCTGGAACAATGCTTTTTTTGAAATAACCTTTATCCAGCCCGGTGCGTATCTGCGTAAAAAATCCTTCATATTTCTTTTGTGCGATTGTAAAAATTAAATGTTTGGTTCAATTTTTTAACTGGCTTGTTTTATCCCGCCAAATAATACCAGGATGTGAAAATGATTGTTTTTTAAATAATGAGGGGCTTTTTGAAGGCCAAAGTAACTGCCCCATAAATAAAATGTCATGAAAAAAGGCATTGTCATTTAAGGGGGCAAAAATAATCGTAAATTTTCTATTTGCAGGAGCTTGCGGTTTATTTTACCGGATTTTCTGTTATTAAATTATTGTAGCATGAAAGGTTTCATCCCAAATTATCGCTTCTGCCTTGAGGCTGTGGTCGGTGAGGACACCAATGCTATTAAAATAAGGCTTTGCCTGGTACATATTTTGGCATGATTCATTTCAAAAGATTGAATATATCGAATTGGTATGTACCTGCCAATTAAATCTACCGA
>JANOTW010000152.1:0-6288 GCA_031416575.1 Ferruginibacter sp. | reverse complement strand
GCGAAGGCAAAGGGCCTTTCCGATGGGCGGCGCTCAGTGGCGATCCCGAAGATATCCGGGTAACCGATGACGTAATGCGCCAATTATTTCCAGAAAATAGATCATTGATACGATGGTTAGGCCTGGCGCAGGAAAAGATCGCTTTCCAGGGATTGCCCGCCCGCATTTGCTGGATAGGCCAGGGCGACCGGGAAAAAGCCGGCCTCGCTTTTAATGAACTCGTACGCACCGGAAAAGTAAAAGCCCCCCTGGTTATCGGCAGGGACCATTTGGATACCGGTTCGGTTGCCAGTCCTAACCGGGAAACCGAAGCCATGTTAGATGGCAGCGATGCAGTGGCCGACTGGCCCATATTGAATGCACTTATTAACACCGCAGGCGGCGCCAGTTGGGTAAGCCTGCACCAGGGCGGAGGTGTAGGCATTGGCTACAGCATACATGCGGGAATGGTGATAGTGGCGGATGGTACCAATGAAGCGGCTTTGCGTTTGAGCCGTGTATTACGAAACGATCCGGGTATGGGAGTAATACGCCATGCAGATGCGGGGTATGATGTGGCGAAGGATTATGCCAGGAAGTTTCGGCTGGATATTAAGGAGCGGTTGAAATAGGCACGAATTATCTTCACTGGCTTAACGAAAAATGACAATTTTTATGGTAAGTACAAATTTTTTATTAACCATTGTGTGCATCCCAAACTGTCGCTCCATTTGGGAAGGGTTGCCAAACTTTGCATAGGGCCTTTAAATAATCAGATCATATAGAAGGTTGGCGGTTCTCATACATATTTTTTTTGTCAGGGCTAAGAAGCGATGTGTGTCGTCCCTGTCTGCTTGACACAGTCAGGCAGGGTTGCATTGCACTTCTATATAACCATTCTTTTTTTTGTTGTCCGGGCTGAAGTATTTCATGGCATCATCGTTGTGTCACTCTCTTGTACCGCATACCATTGGGGATCTTTAATTGCGTTATACCGGGCGGTTCATCAGGCGCAGTTAATGAACCGCTCATCATAACGCAATTAAAGTTGCCCAGTGGTATTAAGTACAAGAGGGCGATGCAACGATGACCCACATAGCTTCTTAGCCCGGACAAAAAATATGGTTGTATAGAAGGGTCCCGATACGCATACGCTATCGGGATTATCACACAACGATGATACCATGAAAAACTAATGCCTGAACCCCAAAAAATAGTTATAAAAAAGTGCGATGACGCTGTTTTAAATAATACCGCTTTAGTCTGGCAAAAAAATTCAACCCGCTTTTTTTACGTTTTAAATTGTATTTACCTTACATACCTTATTTACCTTACATACCTTACATACCCTATTTACTTTACATACCCTATTTACTTTATATACCCTATTTACTTTACAATCCCCTCCACTCATTGTTGCTAAAGTTCTGATCAGGGAAAATTTTGCCCGGGTCAATCGTTACCGTCTTTAATTTTTCTTTTGTTGGCAACTTTATTTTTTTTGAAATAGCATTATTCCAGATTTCCACGGGTAATTTCAGTGTTCCCTTACTACCATTTACAGTTTCATAAGCGAGGTTTACAGGCATTGCCATCTGATCTAGATTTGCAATGGTAACCAACGCCCCGTTAGCAGCGTCATTGTTTTCGTAGTTAACCGAAACGATTGCCTGGTCTAATTTATAGTTTTCTAAAAACCATGCTTTCCAAAACCAGCCTAAGTTTTCGCCCGCTACATTTTCAATTGTCCTGAAAAAATCCCAGGGTGTGGGATGTTTATATGCCCAGCGCCGGATATAGGCCCTGAAAGCGTAATCGAACCGTACGGGCCCTAAAATTTCATTGCGCAATAACTGTAACCCGTAGCCCGGTTTTGAATATAAGGCGGTGCCAATATTAGCTTCCTGCAATGCATCGGGGGTATTCATGATTGCTTCGCTGTGGTTGCCAAACATAGTCGCTGCCGTATATTCCATTGTAGCGGGCGGGGCTTTATATTCCCCTTTGTTAAAGTCATCATCCGCCAGCGAATTGATAAAAGTATTAAAGCCTTCATCCATCCAGCCGTATTTACGTTCGTTGCTGCCCACAATCATTGGAAACCAGGTATGGCCAAACTCGTGGTCCGTTACGCCAAAAAGGCCATCTTCCTCAGCCTTGTACCCGCAAAAAATAATGCCCGGATATTCCATTCCACCTATATTGCTGGCCACGTTGGTAGCCACCGGGTAAGGATAAACGAACCATCTTTTGCTATAATTTTCAATACTCGCTTTTGCATACTCCGTTGACCTGCCCCAACCTTTTTCACCTTTGCTTTCTGATGGGTAAACACTCATGGCAAGCGATGTTTTGCCATCCGGCAAATTGATTTTAGCGGCATCCCAAATAAATGCTTTTGAAGATGCCCAGGACACGTCCCTTGCATTGGTTATATTAAAGTGCCAGGTAAGGGTAGCCGCTTTTGGCCTTGAGGAAGGATCTGAAATTTCTTTCTCTGTTCGGATCATTACTGTCTTGTCACTTTTTTTTGCTGCTTCCAGGCGGTTAACCTGTGAGGGGGTTAATACTTCTGAAGGGTTTAATAATTCGCCACTTGCCACTACGATATGTGATGCGGGAGCGGTAATGGTAAAATCAAAATCCCCATATTCCAGGTAAAATTCACCTGGGCCTAAATAAGGTAAAGTGTTCCAGCCCTCTATATCATCAAAAACGCACATTCGGGGATACCACTGGGCTACAGCGAATATATCGCCGTTTTTTGTTGGCAAAATCCCACAGCGGTCAGCGCCCTATTACGGCATTACAAAAGAGTAGTCCAGCTTTATTTTAACTTCATCGCCGGATGCAGCCATTGGTTTTGGCAAACGAACCTGCATTCTTGTATCCGTAATAATATAATCCGCGATAACGGCATCATTTATTTTTACAGCGCTGATTTTATAACCGCCGTTAAAATTATTTTTTAAACCACCATAGCGGCTACGGCTATCTACAGGCATCCGTGCCTGCCCGCGACTGTCTTTGGAAAATAAATTTTGGTCTAATTGTAACCATAAAAATGGTAAGGTGTGTGGGCTGTTATTTTTATAAGTTATAGTTACAGTACCGGAAATTACATGCGTTATGTCATTCAGTGATACAGCAATTTGATAATCCGCCCTGTTTTGCCAGTACCCCACATTAGGTTCACCTGTTGCCGCCCTGGTATTGGTTTCACCAACAGGGTAAAATGCTGGCGGGAATAAAGCATGAGGGTCATAAGCGGAGTTTATAGGTTCTTCGTTTTGAGCCACGGCAAAAAGGGAAATACAACAAAAAAATATAGCAGTTAAAAAACTTTTCATATAACAATTTTAGGATATTGAAGATAGCTGATAAATTGATGGGGTTGATCGGACTTATTTACAAAAAATTACTTCCATTCTTTTATCAATTCCCTTCCATCTTCTTTAATGAAAGGGTCATCCTCGGTTAGATTATGAACGGCCATCATTTTTGTAAGCAGGGCGATGGCTTTACCAGTTTGATTATTCTTTTTATATGCTTTCGCCAATTCATAATAATTCAATATGAACCCATTTGTAATAGCCTGCGATTTTTCAAAAGCCATAATTGATTCAGTCAATGAAGCTGGAGGTAAACCGCCAAAGAATATTTTTACCGCGGCCTTTTCAAACCCATTCATAGTGCTTATTTCGTAATGCCAGCGGCCAAGCACATGCCAGGCCTTAAAATTTTTCGGGTCATTTTTTATGGCTGCGTCCACATATTTTCTAATCTCCTTGGCTGAATTTATTTTTTCCTTGCCACTTTTATTCAGTGAACTTCTTCCCAGGGCTATCGCCATTACACAATTTGATTCGGAATTATTTGGATTTACTTTTAAGGCGGTACCGGCATAAGTTTTAGCCGCTGAATAATAGTCCTCAATCAGTTTTGGATTAGTCTGGCGCTTGCCGATCCTGCTGCAAAGCTCGCTGCATTTGTTAAGTGCGTAAATGTTGATGGGTTGAATTTTAAGGGCCTCCTTGAATTTGGCGAAAGCCGCTTTCTCATTTGGTACGGCTTCCAAACGGTCTGCTTCCTTTATCAAGGCCGCCAGTTCCTGCGCCGGCAGGGGGAGAAAGAAAAACAAGGAATAAATACCCGACAAAAGGAAGGTTTTCATGCTAAAATTCTGATTTATAACTCACGCCAACCATTCCCTGAAAGTTCTCAACCGGCGGAGATAATTTTTTGATTGTTATACTTACGGATTTAATTCTTACGTCAATTTCATGAATAGCGTGAGTCAATTCCTGTGCCACAGTTTCGAGCAGTGGCGTGGATTGCCGCATTCTTTCCCTGATGATATTATAAAGGGTAACATAATTAACAGTTTGCCGCAGCGTGGTAATTTGATCCGGGGCATCTACCACAATATCCGCATCTACTTCAAAATCATTACCTAATATTTTTTCTTCTTCATAATATCCATGAAAAGAATGAAATAACAATTTGTGTAAATGAATGGTGAGCATGAATGGATAATTGATAATTGGATAATTTATAATTGATTAATTGATAATGAATTAATTGATAATTGATAATTGGATAATTGATAATTTATTAGATGCAGGGTTTACTTATATTAACGCTGGATAAAAAAATTAATAATTGATAAATGAATAAATTTATAAGCAGGATTCTTCTACACTTGTAAGTTTAAAATTATCAATTATCAATTAACTCATTATCAATTACTTCCCCTTCGCCCCCAGCCATCTTTCCGCATCCAATGCCGCTATACAGCCGCTGCCGGCAGCCGTTACCGCCTGCCGGTATATTTTATCCTGAACATCCCCGGAAGCAAATACTCCTTCAACATTGGTTTTGGATGTACCCGGGACCGTGATAAGGTAACCTGCTTCATCCATATCCAACCAACCCTTAAAAATATCACTGTTTGGATGGTGCCCAATGGCTACGAAAAATGCGCTTACCGGAATTTCCTGCTTCTCCCCTGTCTGGTTGTTTTTAATACGCACCGCCTCCACTTTTTTATCCCCTAATATTTCATCCGTTTCACTATGCCAGTACATTTTTATATTAGGGGTGTTCACTACCCTATCCTGCATTATTTTACTGGCCCGCATTTCACCCTTTCTTACTATCATGTGTACCTGCGAACAAATTTTTGATAGATAGAGCGCTTCTTCCGCGGCGGTATCACCCGCCCCTATGATGGCTACTTCTTTTCCTTTAAAGAAAAACCCATCACACACCGCACAGGCGCTTACGCCATAACCGTTCAACCGTTGCTCACTTTCCAGGCCAAGCCATTTGGCCGAAGCCCCTGTAGATATTATTACGGCATCCGCCGAGATCCATTTTTCTTCGTCTATTTCCACTTTATAGGGTTGAGAAGAAAAGTCAACTTTGGTGGCAAGGCCATACCGTACATCCGTGCCCATCCGCTTTGCCTGATTTTCAAAATGAACCATCATTTCAGGTCCCTGTATCCCATCGGGGTAACCTGGATAATTTTCAACTTCAGTGGTGATCGTTAACTGGCCCCCCGGCTGTATGCCCTGGTATAATACGGGATTGAGCCCCGCCCTGCTTGCATAAATGGCGGCAGTGTAACCAGCCGGCCCCGAACCTATTATTAAACAATGAACTTTTTCTATCGGGTTATTTTCCATATTAATTTTTTGTTGCCGCAAAATTAAGCAAATAAGGTTTATGGTTTGCGGTTTAGGGTTTTGCGGGTGCATCCCAAATTGTCGCTGGCTGGTGGGACACCAGCCAAGGGAAGCCTGCCGTGGCCGGTGTCCCACCGACCACATTCCTGATAACTGTAGCGACAATTTGGGATGCACCCGATTTTGTGTTCCGGGTTTAAGGGGTAATTTGAAAGTTGATAAATAAGGCTTTCATAATTTGAAGCATGACACATTTTCACTATAAACATATACTGCGCAAGGGATAAATTAGTGATATTTAATTTGTATAATAACCAACGTAAAATACGTTCCCGAATTAATTTATAACGCAATTAAAGTTCCCCAATGGTATTTAGTACAAGAGGGCGATGCAACGATGTTGAGCAAGGAAATATAGCCTGGACAAAAACCCTGTATTTCGAAATCCCGATTTTTCGGGAATCCACATAGCTTCACAGCCTGGACAAAAATTTTACCTCAGGTTTGTATCCCTTGCGCAGTATAACACCGAAAAAATCAGCTCAAAATCAAAATATGAATTCCTAAACCTTTCATCCAAAACCTTTCATCTACCACCTTCCACTCTAAACCGTAAACA
>JANOTW010000151.1:0-5548 GCA_031416575.1 Ferruginibacter sp. | reverse complement strand
ACCACCGCTTCGATTAAAGATAACAGAACATAAAAGCGAAATAAAATGTTGCCCGCATTGCGCCTGCGAAAACAGCGGTAATTTTCCTGCCGAAGTAACGCAGCCCACTCAATATGGTAACAACATCAAGCAGTTGGGAGTGTACCTTTCGCGGTATCAATTGTTACCCTATCAGCGAAGCGCCCAAATGCTGGAGGATCTTACAGGGCACCGCATTAGCGAGGAAGGTGCGGTAAAGAAAAGCAAATCAAAAAATTTGGCAGATAGATTTGTAAATCATAAAGAATGCATCATCCAGTTTGCCAAAAAATTTACAATCCACTTTGGCAACAATATTGCCGAACAAGCTGTAAGGATGATGAAGCTAAAACAAAAAATATCAGGTTGCTTTAGGAGCAAAGCTGGCGCAACCGTTTTTGCTACCATCAGAAGTTACATTGACACCATGCGTAAAAATGGATGCAATATAATGGATGCAATTGCCTTGGCAATTAAGGGAAAACCCATCATCCCGTTTGTACCTGCATATAGTCCATAAGAAAATGGAAGTTATACACATTTTTTTTAGGCTGAATAGTTACAAATCAGCATTGCAAGTGGTAACGGGCATTCCAGACAAAATGTGTACATGGTCTTTCCTTAACACTTACACCTAAGATCCTTAGGTTACACTAAATGGCAATTGTTCTACCTTATCAACACTTACCACTTTTTTATTTTTATTTGAAGTGTGATCGAATTCCGGGAGCATCTTACTTAGAATGGGTGCAATCATTTCATCAATATGATCAATCGCCGCAGCTTCCAGCTTATTCAACAAGGAATAAAAATTAGGGTTGGTATCACAACTTTTTTTTGCCCTTAAAATTTTAGGATGATCTGTTGGTGCAAATTCTTCGGAATCCTTGAATAATTCTTCATACATCTTTTCGCCCGGGCGAAGTTGCGTGAATTGTATAGCAATATCCTCTCCGGGTACCAATCCCGCAAGTTGAATCATTCGGGTTGCAAGATCAAGGATCTTTACAGGCTTACCCATATCAAATAGCAGGATATCGCTCGATTTCCCAATTTTACCCGCTTCCAATACTAATTTTGCCGCTTCGGGGATAGTCATAAAATATCTTGTAATTTCCGGGTGTGTTAATGTAACCGGCCCTCCTTCAGCAATTTGCTTTTTAAAAGTTGCTACAACTGATCCTGCAGACCCGAGTACATTTCCAAAGCGGGTAGTTATAAATTCAGTATTCGATTCTATCCGGTCATTTAAGCTCTGGATATAAATTTCTGAAACACGTTTGGTAGCGCCCATCACGTTGGTAGGGTTAACCGCCTTATCAGTTGATACCAATACGAATTTTTTAGCGTTGTGCAGCATTGATAAATCAGCGATTACCTTGGTTCCAAAAATATTGGTAAGTACCGCCTCGCTGGAAAAGTATTCCATCAATGGCACATGCTTATAAGCCGCCACATGAAAAACAATATCGGGCTGGTGAACTAAAAATACCTTCTTTATCCGCATATAATCCCTTACTGAAGCTACTTCTACCTGCATTCCATGATGCTGCATCCCCTTTTGTTTCAATTCGTATTCAAGATCAAACAAGCCTGATTCCGCCTGGTCGAGCATTATCAGTTTTTTTACATTATGCCGGATCAACTGACGACAAATTTCACTGCCAATAGAACCAGCAGCCCCTGTAACCAGGATAGTGGCATTTTTATAATTTGCTTTTGACAGGTCGTAGGGAAGAATAATTTCATCACGCTGCAAAAGCTCCTCGATATTCATTTCCTTTACCTGTTGCTTCTGAAATAAACCACCCGACCATTGATTAGCATGGGGAACCACATTCACCTTTATTTTGAATGGGGCGCATAAATCCGTAATAGCGATTTTCCTTTCCACGGTCAGCCTGTCAATGGCGATGTATAACTGGGTAATGCTTTTCTCTTTAAATAATTTGGTAATTTGATCCCCCGCTCCGCTGTAAATAGGAAGGCCTTCCAATTTTTTCCCGATTTTGTAGTGGCTATCATCAATAAAACCAACCAGGGTAGTATTTATTTTAGCATCCTGCTCCAATACTTTCTTTGTTATCTGGCCCATCATGCCCGCCCCAAAAATGAGGGTCCTATGTGCCGGGTTGGGCTTTGACTGTGCCATAAAATATACCTCTTTAACCAATAGCCTGAAAGCTACCAGTATAAATATGACCGCAAATAAATTGATTAGCAAGAAGGCGAAAGAAATATTACCTGAAACAACTTTATTGGCGTCGGCAATATAAATGAGTACCCATATTCCACATTGCAAAAATGCGAATTTGATGATCCGGACAATATCCCGTATTTCTGAATACCTGATTATTCCCTTATAAATAGCAAATACTACAATACAAATAATACTTATGAAAAGGTTAGTAATTAATCCCGGGAGAAATACGACCAGGTCTGGAAAATCAACTGAAAGATGCTGTACGAGAAAAAAAGAGAAAATAAATGAAATTGAGATGAGTACGATATCACAGCAAAATATGATCCAGCGGGGAGCAAAATTCTTAAAAAAACGGTAAGGCATAGTGGTCAATTTAATTTTCGGTATCTGGGTAAGCCATTAAAAAAACAATTTTTATCCAACTGCCGAAATACTCAAATATTATTGTATTTCGTTGGCAACAATTGAAAGTCAATTAAGCAAAACAAATTCTTCGTATAAAAATTTGAAGAAAAATAATGGGGAATACATTATTTTTTGGATCACACACCTTGACAATTTTACAATTGTTTGCAAAAGTACTGCCAAACTTAGGATATTCAGCATTTAATGTAACTTTTCTAATAAGATAATTGCTATATAGCCACCTGCTTATATTGAAATTGCCTACAATTTTAAATTCTTGTTCACATATGTTCGCCCTTCGTCTCGTTCTTCAAATACTTAGTCTGTGTCCACCGTGGCAGAGTGTGTCCCGGAAGCGTAGGAACAAGGCAGGCTCTTTTGCAAGGTTGGCTTTCGTGTGCCTTGCAAATGTGCCTGACTTGGTGCGTTGGCTTTCGTTTGTCAAGTATCAGTTAGTCCTCCCAAATAATGCTCAAAATAGATTTGTATTTCCTTGTTGGGATACAGTATTCGTAAAAGTCAGTATCCTCATTATCGTATTCATTTAATGTGAACCATGTTGACTTACTTACTGTCTGCGCTTTCTCGTCTAACTTGTAAAGAAATTCGTAATCCTTTTTTATGTATTCCGCTGCAACTGAATCAGAGGGTGGTGCTAACCGTGTGTAGTCGCCAAGCCAAACTTTTAAGTCCTCTGATTTTTTCCAATACTTTACAATCCCGTTATCAATAAACACAAGACAAAGAGGGTGTAGTTCTTCAAACTGCAAATAGCGAAAAACTGTCGCTGTTAAACTTACTTTGAATCTTGCTGCAAGTTGTTGGATAAGCAACGGTGTAAATTTCTTTCCTTTAGCTTCTTTGAGAAATAGTTTTTCAGGCATTAAAAGTTCACTGGCAAATTCGTTTGCTTCTAACTCCTGCTTGCCAAACTTCAATGCCTTCTCCATTCCTGCAATGATGTTGAAGTTTTGAAAAGTATCGTCAGGTAGTTGCATGTTCTTGTGCATTATCAGGTGTCCGATTTCATGTGCTGCAACAAATCGTTTCCTCTCCTGAAACTGTATCAGAGAATTTACTTTGATTACTGCCTTGCTTTTCTCGAAAATTATTTTGCCATCACAATGATTGAGTTCTTCTTCAATTAGTATTGCATCTAAACCTGCAACGAATAAATCCATTAGCAAATCTGTAATTTCATCTAACCCACAATTAGCCAAAAGTTCTTGTGCCTGTATGTGTGCATTAGTGCTTCTTTTCATTTTCTTCTAATTGTTCAATAAGTTCAACAAAGTTTTTGTCCTTAATGATTTCAATAATATCCTCCTTAGAGATTTTATCAAGATTTCTGTATAAAGCAAATGAAGGATTTCCTTGAACAAGTTGTTTCAAGATTGCAATTGGCTTTTCAATATTCAAGAGTAATGCATCTTGAAATTTACTCACTAACTGCAATAAAGATTCATTGTGTTTTTTATTAGCTGTTGCTTTAGCCAAAAACAAAAATCTCTTTTTCTTTTTTTCATACTCTACAAGATTCTTAATGTTTTCTTGCAGCGACTCTTTAATTGTGTCTTTGTCGGCTTCTAAATAGAAGTTGAACAAAGCATCATCAATTTTATTTTTGATTTCTCTGCTCATACAAATTTTATTATTTGAGTTTGAAGTTTCGGCATTTTTCTTTCAAGCCTTTTTGTGATATTGTAAACCTCTTTCACATTCTTTCCTAATAGGTCGGCTATTTCTGCTGGCTTATTCATGCTGTCAATCCAACATTCAAAAACATCAATTTCGTCTTGGTCAGCTCCGTCCTCTTTCAACTTTTTAATTGCAATATTTTTTAATTCTGATTCACTTCCTGATTCTGCTCCACTTTCTATGTCGGGCAATTCATCTTCATACACCTGTTCAAAGGATTTAAAGAAGTTATACAGATGGCTTTTTAGGCAGCCAAACAGAAAATCCTTAAAAGAACATTTTGCCTTTGACCAATCTCTTTCGCCTTCCGCAACCTTCATCAAAACCTCTCCTACAAAATCTTCTGGGGACTTGCCTTCCAAGTCCTTCACTCCAATTGTTTTTATACGGCCATACACATAGGCAGTCATGCTGTCCATGATTTCATTCATGTCGTTATTCTGGAGTGCTTCTTCTAAAGTCATTATTGCTTTCTAATAGAGTATGCTAAGTTCTGAAAAATATTTGCCACTGGTGGCAAATATAATTGGATCCATAGCATACTTGTATGTAGGGGCTAAATTCCTGCGCTAAATATTGTTTAATACATGAGAAAAAGGTTACTTGAAATTTTACTGTTGGTGTCCATTTTTATTTGGGCAAATTGGTTTGCAGGGGTGAACCTGCAAACGGAACTTTATGGGATTGTGGTTGGTGGTGTAATGGTTTTACTGATTGAGTTGGTTGATTGCCTGATTCGGGAACGGGCTTTCCTGAAACTGTATTGGGATTGTTACAAGCCGTGGACTGAAAAGGAAATTCGGCTTACGATTGCCTACCTGTATAGGATTGAAATGAACGGAAAATATTTACTGGTTAAGAGTAACCGAATTGCTAACACTTATCAACCCGTTGGCGGTGTGTATAAATATTACAACCCCGAAGCAAAACAAGAATTAGACTGTATGGGTGCAATTACCGATAACAAAATTGATAATGATGATGTAAGTGAATGTGATTTGCGGTTAAACCTTTTGAACCGAAATAGGATTGGGGCAATCTTAAAATGGTTTTTCAAGGGGCAGAAAAGAGAATGTGACCCGTGGAGAGAATTTTATGAGGAACTTGTTGCTACTGGAATTCTCCCTGCAAAGGAATTTGGTTACATGCATTATGAACTGGTGGGGCAACAATTTGAACCGATTCACCGGGATAAGTTTTTCAAGGTAGATACTTTCAAGTATG
>JANOTW010000150.1:0-3085 GCA_031416575.1 Ferruginibacter sp. | reverse complement strand
GGAGTCTTTTCTTAATTGCAGCGCATTGCCGACAGAAACAGCGGTAGCGCCAAAATAAGAAGCTGTAGTACTTTTAAAACCGATGGCATCCAGGCTGTCAATTATTTCATCCAGCCCTTTTAGCAGTAGTGCATTTTTCCCGGTATTATTGGGAGGGTAAGCAGGTTGAATAAACATCAACAGGCGCTGATGGTCCTTTGTTACAATATAGCTATCGTACAATTCAAAATTCTCATCGTACTGTAATTGCTGTAATTTTTTTAACCCTAAAAAACTAATGCCCACCGGATCATTACTGATCATGTTTTTGAGTGCAAAGCCGGCCGGAGAAGTCAATACCCTTAAATTTTGCTCCAGTGCCTCCTTCACTTTTGCCGGGGCAACCAGGCTGTCTATGGAATCGTAATCCTTCTCATTAAAATATATGGGCAAATGATCGCTTATGGTACCGAACAGCTCCATCGCCAGGCTATCGTCTGCCTTGTAATTTATTTTAGTGATCCAGGGGCCGAGTTTGCTTTGTATGGTAGCTACAAACTTGTCAGCAAAGGCAACCAGGCTATCGGGCTCCGCAGTGGCGCTGGAATCTTTTAAATATACCATCACCACCAGCTTATCTATAAATCTGGAGTTGGTAAAAACCTGGTTCAGTTGATCGGTCTTTTTATCCTTTGGTAATATTTTTGAAATATCCTCTTCAAATTTTACCTGCAGGGCAAAATAAGCTACCAACATAAAGCTTACACCGAATGTAATAAAAAAGACCAGCCGGTTTTTTTCAAAATACCTGTAAATACTTGTAAATAATTTTGCCATGTAATCGCGGTTACCCGGTAAGAACAGATTTTCGTTTAAATAATTTCAACAATATAAAAGTAAATAAACCAGCCGCCACACCAGCCAAAATAGCCAGGGTAATACTCCCGTAAATATATTGTTGAAGGTTTTTCTGAATTGAATCCAGCGAGATGGAACTGCTGAATTTTAAATGGCCGGCATTGTTACCCATCCAGAAAGCGCCTGTTTTATAACTTAAAAAAATGATCAGGGGAATCATCGGCGGTATGCTGATGTTGGCCGCGATGATCACCAGTATTTTATTTAACCTGAATAGTACCGCCAGGAAAATAGCCAGCGCCAACTGCAATCCCCATATTGGAACAATACCCATGAATATGCCAAAGGCTATTGAAACCGCTTTGTTCCGGTCAGTATGAGGGGAATTAAACAAGTGGCCGTAAACAAATTCCATTAATTTTTTTTCCACGAATATTGACCTGAAAAAATCACGTGGCTTAATGTACAAAAAAGTGATTAGCACCAAAATGGTATTCAGGATGCTGATCCTTGTAAAATCCTTAAACGGCCTGAAATGAGAGATGCGCTCTTCTTTGGGTGGATAGTAAACCGAAACCGGCACCCATTCCACCTTTACTCCCTTCCAGGCCGCCCTCACCAATACTTCTATTTCAAATTCGTATTTGCGGGTGATAAAACGAATATTTTTTAATAACCACAGGGGATAAAGGCGGTACCCCGATTGTGTGTCGGGGCAATTGATACCTGTTTCCACTTTAAACCAAAAGTTGCTGAATTTATTGCCGAAACTGCTTTTGCCCGGAACGGAAGACTGTTCCATATTTCTGGCGCCGATGATGATGGCATCTTGTACCAATGCGAGTTTATCAATAAATGTTGGCAGGTCTTTGGCAAAATGTTGCCCGTCGGAATCAATGGTAATGGCAAACTTGTAATCAAGTTGGGTTGCCCTGGCAAAAGCCTTGCGGAGCGCCCAGCCTTTTCCAACATTTTTTGGATAGGTTACTAATTGAACAAAGGGAAGCCTTACAACGATTGCAAGGGTTTCATCCGTAGAGCCATCATTTACCACGATAATATTTTTGGTGTAAGTTGCCACGCCATCAATTACGCTGGCAAGCGTAGCAGCATTATTATAGGTAGGAATGATAACACAGACCCGAAACTCATCAAAATTTTCACTCACTGTCGCTGGACCAATCATCAATAATGGATATTTTTCAAAAATTTTAAATAAATGGATTTATGGCCTGTAAAATTGCAAATCTATTGTAAAATCGCTGGTTTTGTGTGAAGGGTTTTTTGAAAGGGTGCATCCCAAATTGTCGCCGGGGGTTGCCAACCTTCCATAGACTCTAATTATTTAAAGACCCTTTGCAAAGGTTGGCAACCCTTCAGGAATGAACCGACAATTTGGGATGCACCCTTTTGAAATGCATTCCAGGTTTTTGTTATTTATTTGTTGACCGGCAGAAGTATTTCATGTAACGCCGCAATTTTAAATGCATAAGGAAATAAAAATAAAAACCAATCAAATAAACGGAATTCAATAACCCTATTTTTATCTTTCCTAAATTGCCAGTCATAAATTATCCGTTATGCCATTTATAAAATCTTTCTCGATAAATACTGAAAAAACAGCCCCCTTTCCGTTTAGTGTGGCGGCGGTACAATATGCACGGGACGTGATATTGAATAGTAAGGTTACCATTTTTGCAGGGGACAATGGATGTGGAAAATCAACTTTACTGGAAAGCATTGCCTGTAAGTTGAACCTTCCTTTAATTGGAGGGTACATCAAATCCCACCCCGGATTTGAGGCGGCAGGATTGTTGCAACCCTATCTTGCAATTGAATGGAAACGGCAAACCAATAAAGGTTTCTTTTTCAGGGCCGAAGATTTTAGTGATTTCATAAATTCGGTAGAAAAAGAAAGAAATAAAATAGCAGGCGACCTCAGCGAATTAAAAGGAGTGGTAGATGACAGCATCATTGGTAAAATGAGTGAAAGCATGAACTATAAACTCCATTTGATGCGAAAAAATTATGGAGAAAACATGCAGGCTTTTTCCCATGGGGAAGCCTATCTGAAAATACTGCAAACAAGAATTGGGGACAAAGGTATTTACCTGTTGGATGAACCTGAAGCGGCTCTTTCCCCATTGAAGCAATTGTCATTAATTTCCTTTATCCTGGAGGTTTTAAAGGATAAAAACGCACAGTTTATTATCGCTACCCATTCGCCCATATTAATGGGAATACCAGG
>JANOTW010000149.1:0-9207 GCA_031416575.1 Ferruginibacter sp. | reverse complement strand
CTTTTCTTTCACTATTCCTTCTTTGCGCCACACTTGCTTTCCTTCCTTGAAAAGAATAAACACCGGCAATGCGGTTACATTGTATTTTTTCAAAATATCCTCATCCCTGCCACCGTCAACTTTTACCAGGGTAAATTTATTTGGGTTATTATTTTGCAGGCTTTTTAAAACCGGCTCCATTTTTTTGCAGGGAGGGCACCACTCTGCGCCAAAATCAACCAACACCAGTTTTGAAGCATTGATAGCTGTATTAAATTCATCCATACTCATTTGCTTTTCATTTGCTTTTCCTTCCACGGCTTTGTTCTCCGCCTTCCAGGCATTTATTCCACCTTTCAATTCATATACCTGATGATAACCCATTGCCCTCATTTTAGCCGCCGCCGCCGCACTTCTGCCGCCTGCCAAACAATAAACATATACGGGCCTGTCTTTATCAATAAAACCAATTCTCCTTGTAAATTCATTTTCATCTTTCCAATCGGCAAGCAGGGCATTCTTTATATGGCCGCTTTTAAATTCCCCTGCTGTCCTTACATCCAGCAACTGAACGGAATCCTTGTTAATGATACCTTTTTCAAATTCAACGGCTGATAAATCAGTTTTTGTCTGGGCATTGCAGGAAAACAAAATAAAAAGAAGAAAAGAGGCGCTTATAAAACGATGAGTTATTTTCATTTTTAATAAAATTTACACGAAGTTCCGCAATATCTGGAAATAAAAAACATCCTTTTTTCAAAGGAATGCGTCCAATTATAAACTGAGGCTTTTATCAGGGGAATTTTAAGCCATTCCACGATTCATACTTATTTTACAGGTAGTGAATTAAAATCAAGCTTTTCCTTTAATTTTTCTACCACATTATAAACGATCGGGCACATTTCATAATACATCAAAGTGCCAAACAGCCTGCTTGTAAAATGGGGCTTATGCAGGTGTGGAAATTCCCTGCAATCAGTAAAACGGTGTTCGTATATGGAGCAGGTGGTGCCACGTAGAAAATGGCAGGGGATTGTATTGATGATCATTTCACCCTGGCCGCTTTCTTCAATGTATTTTTCTTTGACATCGGCCTGGCTTATATGCAGGTGTGTAGCGAGCGCCTTTGTATCTTCACTCGTAACGTTGATCATTAAAGATTTGCAACAATTGCCGCATTGGGTGCAATCAATTTGTGCTGAGATGCCGGCATTCAATTTATGAACAATCGTGTCTATTTGTTCTCCATCCTGTTGTTTAAGAAAAATCCTGAACCTGTCATTTTCTGTTTCTTTTTCCGCGGCGATGCGTTTAATTTTTTTAAGATCAGCAAGTAGTGGCACCAGTTGTTTTTATTTTTGAATTATTAATATACCACCGGCAAATCCTTCATATCATCCGTGACAATTGTTTTATCCAATTGCTTTTTTATAAGGCCTGCCGCTGCATTCTTTTTTTGTTTTTGCAAAGATTCATATAAGCCTTTCAACGACCAATGATTATTGGGATTTTCTTTTAAGTCTTCTTTAAAAATAATTTCCGCTTTTGCAAATGACCCGGCTTTTAATAATGCTGCTCCAAGGTAGGGCCTGGCAGGCAATACCCAATCCTTAGGCTCATTATAGATCATCAACGCTTCATGCTTTACAGCCTCTGCAAAAAACTTCACTGCGGCGGGCATATCATTTTCCTGTTCAGCGATTATTCCTTCCAGTAATTTTTCCGCAACTTTCGCGGCATCAACCGGCGCATTAAATGGCTGCATTACCACCAACATGCCGGGTTGATCTTTTTTTTCGTGAACATATCTTAATTCTTCCTTAGCACCGGCAATATTATTTGTTCTTGCCATAGCCATACCTTTAGCCCAATGCCATAATATATTTGCATACGCAAAATTTTCAGAGACTTGAGGGCCTTGTAAAATTGCTTCCCATTTACCAAACCGAACATTATTTATTACCGGTGCCATGTAAACATATTGTATAAAATCACCAAATGGTGAAGGCAATGACAGGAAAGCAGTATCAAAACTTGCCCTGCATGCTTCCGCGCTTTTTGAACTATAGTCATACCCCCTGCCCATCATGGCACAGGCAGTTTGCATGTGCAGGTTATGGATCAGGTAAAGTGGTGAATTATTAGCGACATCCGGATAAACGGACAGATATCCTTTATATCCTTTCACCGACATTTCGTTCACTTTGGTTCCTTCGCTATACAGACCGCTGCGTATATAGATATGCGATGGCATGTGTACCATGTGTGAGACCGATGGCATTAGTTTCGACAAACGATCCGCACTGGGTAAAGCCCGTTGTGGATTATTGGATGCTTCTACGGAATGGATATAATAATGGTTGGCCCCCGGATGAACAGGTGATAATTGTAATGTTTTTTCCAACACTTCAACCAGCCGGGGGGTCCAGGGATGTGCATCGCCATTGTGTTTCCAATATTCCCAGGGATGCTGTACCATCATTGCATCGGCATAAAGTGCAGCCACATCCGCATCATTGGGAAATTTGAGGTAGGCCCTTTGCATTTCATCTGCATATAATTGATTTAATGATGCCCTGCTAATGGCGCTGTCTGCTGTATAACGTATGCCCATCGCCTTTATCAAACCCTTTTCTTTGGCCATGCAATCTCCAGATAATGAAATCGCTTTTTGTGCAGCGGCAAAAGCTTCCGGTGTGTAGGAATATGCAAAGTCGTTGATATTAGGGCCAAAGGCTAAAGCCTGTCCCCAAAAAATCATGGCATTGGAATTGTCAAACTGTTCCGCCTTTTTAAACGAAGCCATCGCTTCAATGATATGAAAGGAGTAATACATGCTAATCCCCTGTTGAAAATACAAGCGGGCGCTATCACTTTTACTATCAATCGGCCATTGGTAATTGCCCCAGCCTGGTAATATGGTAATGCCTTTTGCAAGGCTGTCGCTATTCAAAAAATTCCAGTTGGGGGAGCATTGCATCATTAATTTATTTTGAAATGCCTCCTGCCTTGAAATATATTTCAGTTTACTGTGCCGGGGTTTTTGTGTGTATCGAAATGCGTACAGCAATAACAATCCGATAAAAGCCGCGGGAATAAATATTTTCTTTTGCATGCACAAGATTTTATTAGGATCCTAAGATCCATAAGAAATAAAGATTTCAATATTTGCCAGCTTACCAGTATGCTACCTGCCTGGTATCATGCATTATTTTTTCCTGGTAGATTTTATTTCCATGGTTTTTACTTCCTTCCCGGCCTTATTGTCATACATCTCCATTTCCTGCCTGTCATTATCAATAAATTTCATTACCTGTCTTACACTTAATTCTTTTCCTGTCATCGGATCAATTCCTTTTCCTTTCAGGGTGATGGATTTTGCCATGTCGTCCCAGGTCCCTTCCATTGTCATGGTGCCGGTGCCAAAATTATCTACCCAGGTAGAGGTAAATACTTTTTTAGCATTGTCGTATCCCATCAGGTTCATTCCTTCAAAAGGCATCCCCATCATATTACCGGAAGTTTTGGATAACTGGTAACGGCCACCCATTATCATTTCAGTTTTTGAAGTAGAAGTAGTTTTAGTGGGCGGCGCTGCCGGATCCATCCACATTGTTATATCGTCATTCCATTCCCCCACCGATTGGGCCATCATTTTATGCACTTCACCTGGTGTCATATAATTTTGCCAGGCCTTCATTTCGGCTTCAGTTTGTGCAGTTAGGCTGCCTATACCTACAAAGGTTAGCATGCTGAGCAATGTGATTATTTTTTTCATGTTAATAGTTTTAGGGAAACAAAATACAGTTTATTTTATGGAATTAAAAGCGGGGCATTTATATTTTTTTCCCGCTTAAATGTTTTCAGTTATAAATGAGCGAAATCTATATAAATGAGTTTAAAAATTTTTGTCCGGGCAGAAGTATTTCATGGCATTCCCGAAAAAATCGGGATTTCGCAATACAGTTTTTTGTCCAAACTATATTTCATTTCTCAACATCGTTGCGTCGCACTCTTGTACCGCATACCTATGTGGATCTTTGATTGTGTTATAGGGTAGCATTTAAAAGTGTGTGGTTAAAATAATAGTTAGCGTGGGTTGTCTTTTATTTGCAACCACTTCATATTGGGTTGCCAACCTTTTAAAGGTTGGCAACCCTTTTCAGGGGAGGTAGCAAATTAACGGTAAACTTTATTAGCAATTTTAACACCCCAAAGTCTTTACACCATTTTGTTTTTATTAGAAGCGAAGATTGGCAACGATGAGCCGCTGGTTGATAACCTTGCGCCTGTAGGGATTTTTATAGCTTTCCGCTAACTCAAATTTGGTTATTAATTTTTTAGAACCAAAATGGGCGAAATATTGAAAATCTAAATGAGGAGATACAGTTGTTCTTTGTTGCAGCAGTGTATGTTCTTGTGCATAACACAATTAAAGATCCCCATAGGTATGCGGCACAAGAGGGCGACGCAACGATGCTGCCCAGGGTTGCTTCTTTGCCCGGACAATAAATATAACAGTGCATAAAAAGTTAACCTAACAATGCCTGCCCGCAACCATTTACACTCCGTAAATTATTTATGCACAGGTGTTCACAACCCGCTACTGATCTCTATCGTTGTTTAACTATATTTGCATCATTGAAAAATTACTAAAAAAATTAGTAGCTTGCGGCTTCTTAAAAAATATTGAATGCGTTTTGAGGGTAATTACGTCCAATAAAGTTTGACTGAAAAACGATCATTAAAGATTGCAACACAATTATTCGCTGGAAACAAAATAAACCAATGGCAGAAAAAGAAAGAATAGAAGTTGATTATAACGAAGACTCTATCCGGAGCCTTGATTGGAAAGAGCATATCCGTTTGCGGCCCGGAATGTATATTGGTAAACTGGGCGATGGAACCAGCCCGGATGACGGTATTTATGTATTGATGAAAGAAGTAATTGATAACTGCATTGATGAACACACCATGGGCTATGGCAGGCATGTGGACGTTCTGATTGAAGGTAAAAATATTACCGTGAGGGATTATGGCCGGGGCATTCCGCTGGGAAAGGTAGTGGATGTAGTGAGCAAGATAAATACGGGAGCCAAGTATGACAGCAAGGCCTTTCAGAAAAGTGTTGGACTAAATGGTGTGGGTACAAAAGCTGTAAACGCCCTCAGTGATTATTTTAAAGTAACGGCTTATCGGGAGGGTAGGGAAAAAACGGCTGAATTTCAAAAAGGGGTTTTAATTAAGGAGCATAAAGAAGCTTCCTCCACCGAAGAGAATGGCACATTTGTAACCTTTATTCCGGACGAATCTATCTTTAAAAATTTTCATTTTGAACAGGAGTATTTAGATAACCAGTTTTGGAATTATTGTTACCTCAATGCGGGCCTGGTGATGAACCTGAATGGCAAGCGCTATGTAAGCAAAAACGGGTTGCTTGACCTGCTGCAACGCAAAACCAACGAAGATGAGATCCGTTACCCAATCATCCATTTAAAGGGGGAGGATATTGAACTGGCTGTTACGCATGAAAGCGCCTACGGCGAAGAGTATTACAGTTTTGTAAACGGCCAGTTTACCACCCAGGGCGGTACCCACCTGGTAGCTTTCAGGGAAGGCTATGTAAAAACCATCCGGGAGTTTTATAAAAAAGATTATGATGCGGCGGATATCCGTGGCAGTATTTGTGCGGCCTTTAGCATAAGGGTGCAGGAGCCGGTTTTTGAAAGCCAGACCAAAACAAAACTGGGTTCTCCCACCATTTCGGAAGGTGGCCCCAGCATGAAGAATTTTATTGGTGACTTTTTGGGAAAAGAACTGAATAATTATTTACATAAAAACCCGGCCACCGCTGATGCTTTAAAGAAACGTATTGAGCAGAATGAACGGGAGCGGAAAGAACTTTCCGGCATCCGCAAGCTGGCGAATGAACGGGCGAAGAAAGCCAACCTGCACAATAAGAAACTACGGGATTGCAAATTCCATTACAACGACGAAGCAACCGGTAAAGACAAAGAAAATATACTGGAAAAGCAAAAGGAAAGTACCATTTTTATTACCGAGGGCGATAGTGCAAGCGGTAGTATTACCAAGGCGAGAAATGTAAATACACAGGCCGTGTTCAGCCTGCGGGGCAAGCCGCTTAATTGCTATGGCCTTACCAAAAAAGTAGTGTATGAAAACGAAGAATTCAATTTACTGCAACATGCATTAAATATTGAAGACGGTTACGAAACATTGCGCTATAATAATATCGTATTTGCTACAGATGCGGATGTGGATGGCTTGCATATCCGGTTATTGCTGATGACTTTTTTCCTGCAGTTTTTTCCTGACCTTGTAAAAAATGGGCATGTGTATATTTTAGAAACGCCTTTGTTCAGGGTACGTAATAAGCAGGAAACTATTTACTGTTACGATCAAACTGAAAAGGACGCTGCGATCAAAAAACTGGGCGCCAAACCAGAGATCACCAGGTTTAAGGGTTTGGGTGAGATCAGCCCGGATGAGTTTGCAGGGTTTATCGGGCGTGATATGAAACTGCAACCGGTTATGATGTTGCCCGATACGCATATACAGCAACTACTGGAATATTATATGGGAAAAAATACGCCCGGCCGGCAGGATTTTATTATTGATAATTTAAAGGTGGAGTTGGATTTGGTGGAGGAGGAATTAGTAATTAAAAATTAAGAATTAGGAATTAAAAATGTTTTGGTTGCAAGACTATTTTATTTTTTTTAAACTCTTTTGTTTTCGTCAGTGCAATTAAAAATTATCATTTTAAATAATTTAAAACCTTTTTATGGCAAAAGAAAATATCATAGTTGACAAATCTTATCAGTTCGGTTTAAGGACTGTAAAGCTTTATATGTTTTTACGAAAAAATAAAGTGGAGAGAGAACTAATTATTCAGCTATTAAAATGTGGTACATCTGTAGGGGCAAATGTAGAGGAAGCCGAAGGCGGGCAATCAGGTGCAGACTTTATACATAAAATGGCAATAGCTTATAAGGAAGCACGTGAGGCCCATTACTGGCTACGTCTTTTGAGGGATAGTGGTCTGCTTGAGCTAAAACTGGCTAATTCATTTCTTAAAGATGCGGACGAATTAAAACGCATTCTTGCATCAATTTTGAAAACTTCGAAAGGGAAAATAGTAATTAAGAGTTAGAAGTTTAATGTCTATATAACCTAATTTTTGATAGGTGAAAATATGAAATTAGGTATAAAATTTATAGGTACCCAACACATAAAATTGATAAAGAATGGCTGATCCTGATAATAATAACTACAAGACTAAAAAATGTGATTTCCATGCGAAAACATTTTTAATTCTTCATTCTTAATTTTTAATTGATATTAATGACACACATAGTTTTTAATGAAGCCGATGTGAAAGTGCTGAAAGATGCCATTGCATTGGATGAAAGCCTGCAGGGTGAAGTGATACAAATAAAAGATGATTACGCTGTTGGGCCATTAGGTAATATCTACATTGTAGATGGCATTGAAACCCGCAAGCAATGGTGGAAAGATGTTTTGGCAGGTGGGGATTATGACGGCAAAGCAAATGGCGGCGAAGTGGGTGATTACAAAACCGTGGCTGAATTAGTGGGCGCCATGCGTAGGAATGAAGAAGAGGCTATCTGGATATGGGCCGCACAAAACAAACATGATGTGAGTGGTTATTATTGGATGATCAAATACATGAAAGAATTTCAGGGGAGGGTTTTTGTCCTTTACCTGAATAACCTTCCTTTTATAAACGAGAAGGGAAATATATTTTACCCCAACTGGCTGCACGAAATACAACCTAAGGAATTTTTAAAAGCGAAGAAACTCGCCAGGGAAATTACACTCAGCGAATTTGAAGTTGATCCCGATGAATGGACAAAACTCTGCGAAGAAAATAAGGGCATACGTTTACTGGAAGGCGGTAAAAAATTAACCCAGGAGGATTATGATTTTTATGATGCGGAACTAAAAAAGTTTGTCACTCCTAACTGGCAGAAAGCCTCCAAAATTATTCATCAGCATTTAAACAAAGCAACGCACACTACCGGCGATGCTTATTTGTTGTGGCGGTTAAAAGTAATGATTGCTCAGGATATGTTTGATGTGCAGGGAAAGGTTGGGAATATGAAAGAATTTGAAGTGAAAACAAAAGCATAGCAATAATGGATATCAAAGCAATTCATCATGTGGCAATACTTACAGATGATTACGAACGAAGCAAAAGTTTTTATATAAATGTGTTAGGTTTTGAGGTATTGAGCGAAACCTACCGTGAAGAAAGGCAATCGTATAAACTAGACCTGGCAATAAATGGACGATATCAAATTGAATTGTTTTCTTTTCCCGAGTTTAAAGAAAGGGCTTCGTTTCCGGAGCAGAAAGGATTGCGGCACCTGGCTTTTGCAGTGGAAAACATAGAGCAATCGGTATCCGAACTTATAGAGAAAGGCGTGGATGTACAAGGCATACGAACTGATGAATTAACCAACAAAAGATTTTGTTTCTTTTATGATCCCAACGGACAGCCGCTGGAGTTGTATGAAGTGTAGAAGGTATTATAAATTGTAGAGTATCAGGGACGCTCCTATGGAGCGGATGAGCAACTACAATTAATACTACAAAGAGGTTGCCCCGATGGGGCAGAAGCACGAGGTAGATATACTTGGTAAATAGGTGGAGTAAGTTCTAACAAAAATTGATGAAAAAGTGAGAAGCATATAAAGCAAACGGCTCCGTAGGAGCCACCCTTATACTACAAAAGTTCTCCCGATGGGTATAATGAACAGAAGGCAATAGAGTTACTTTGTAAAAAAGTGTAAAATAAATGACACAAATTTAACGAATGGAGAAAAATCAAAAGGCTCAATAGTGGCCCCACTCTTTGTAGCATTAGGGCCGCTCCTACGGGGCGGATGTTCAAATTATATTTATTCTACAAAGAGGTTGCCCCCATGGGGCAGAAGCAAGCAGGAATTATAACATGATTAATGGGCGGAATGATTTCTAAAAAAATTGAGGAAAAAAAGTATGCATGTTTTAAACAAACGGCTCCATAGGAGCCCCCTCTTTGTAGAACAATAATGTAATGTACATCGGCTCCGTAGGAGCCACCCTTTCTGCAGGAATTTAAAAAATGCACTAAGGCTACACGGATAATGCCACCTGATAAACAAATCGAATTGAACAAACCAAATTTCTAAACCAACTAAA
>JANOTW010000148.1:0-22919 GCA_031416575.1 Ferruginibacter sp. | reverse complement strand
GTTTATTATATTATGATCTACACAAGTCGTAGCAGGGATTAATTTAGCCATTGTGACTTTTATACTACCATTTTTTGTTTGTGGCCAGACCGGGATGGTCAGGTGAAGAGCAATCTTGTTGGACGGTTCCCGTCTGACAGGATTGCTTTAATTGGCACCTGAAAAAGCTGCTTTATACACTTCGGTACAAGTGTTCCGCCGTGGCGGGAACTATATCTATACTACACAAGGGATAAAAACGTGAATACGATTTTTTTGTCCGGGCATTGAAGCTATATGACTCGTCGTTGCGTCGCACTCGTGTACTGAATTATCTATGGGCAACTTTAATTGCGTTTTAAATTATACCCCGCAAGGAACAAAACAGTGAATTGGATTTGTTGGATAACCTAAAAGATGAACTGGTATTTTTAATTTATAACGCAATTAAAGATCCACATTGGTATGCGGTACACGAGTGCGACGCAACGATGTTGAGCATGGAAATATAGTTTGGACAAAAAAACCGTATTGCGAAATCCCGATTTTTTTCGGGAATCCCCATAGCTGCTTCTTCGTTGGGACAACAAAACCGTGACTCACTTTTTTAACCCTTGCGCAGTATAATCAGGGCTTAAAAGTTAGGTACAAAAAATAAAAAACAAGCACCTAAAGTCTGTAAAAGGCCAGATGTAACGACTTTATATACCTTTTTACCTTATCAACCTTATCTACCTAACCAGCACCACATTCCCCTTCAATTCTATCACCTTTCCATTTCTTCCTTTTCCTTTAATTGCCCAGATATAATTTCCTACCGGTTGTTTTATTCCTTTAAAAGTTCCATCCCATCCGTGCATCCATCGGGTAGTTTCAAAGATGAGCTGGCCGTACCTGCTATAAATCCTGAACCAGTCCGTAGATACGATTCCCGCCGGGATGGGGCGGAATATATCATTGAGCCCATCCGAATTGGGTGAAAACGCATTGGGAAGATAATAAGTGATACCATCATATATTTTAATGAGCATGGTGTCCATTGCCACACAACCTGCAAAGTCTGTTACCCTCACAGTAAATCTTGTATCCTCTTGTAAAATGGCCAATGGGTTGGGGATTGAAGGATTATTTAAAGGCCCGGCGGGTAACCATAGATAATTGACGCCACCTGTTGCCCTTAACTGGTGTGGCATACCGGCTACCGCAATGGTATCATTGTCGGCAAAGGCGGGTACCGGCGGTTGCATGTTTATTTTAATATTGTCTGTGGCTGATAAAATACATGGCCCGTAATCCACTCTTGCAGTAAGGGTATAGGTTGCCGTGGCGCCAGGCCGGGCAATAGTTACCACCGAATCGGCCCTGCCAAGCCCGGTGGGCGGGCCCCACAAATAACTAACCACGCCCCCGGATAAGTTGGTGGCATTTCCACGCAACAGGGCGAAAGACTGGTCACAAATGGTGGTATCCCTGCCGGCAAACGCAACGGGTAAAGTGTAAACAATTACCGTAACAGGTTTTATGTTGAAACAACCATTCGCATCTGCGCCTTTAATATAGTACAACCCGTCAGGTGTTGTTGCCGGATTGACTTGCGCAATAGATGCCGTTGCATCCTTCCAGTAAGTGTAACCGAGGCCGGTAGTAGAACCCGTAGTTATCGCACCCGCTGTAAGATCTGCGGTAACAGGTGTACATACAGCCATTGGTCCAGTTATCAGAACTGTTGGATTTTGATTGATAGTTGCGGTTACAAAGGCTGTATCGGTACAGTTAAAATTATTGGCCACGATCAACTGATAAATGCCTGCAGCGGTGATTGAAGCAGGGTTTGTAACCGTATTGCCACCAATGGTCCAGGCGGCAGTTAAGCCCGTAGTTACATATTCTTTTGTAAGATCAATACTGTTACCTAAGCAGGTGGATACCGCCTTATCAGCTCCCAGCCCTGGTTTGGGATTAGCTGTTAAGTTTACAAAAGCGGAATCCATGCACCCGGTACTGTTAGTAACAATTAATTGGTAGGCGCCCGGCGCTACTATGGTTGCAGGTGTTGCTACAGGTAAGCCCCCTATATACCAGTTGTTAACCATGCCAGTGGTAATAAATTGTGCCGTAAGGTCCACCTCATTTCCAGAGCAAATAGTTAGGGAGCGGTCATTGCCGATGGCTGGTTTGGGATCAATGATAAGCGTTACCATTGCGGTATCCATGCATCCGGAAACATTGGTTACAATCAGTTGATAAATACCTGCTGTTGATACCGATGTGGGACCGGTAACCGCAGTTCCGTTCAATGACCAGTTAGTTGCGGGTCCGCTGGTATTGTATTGAGTGGTAAGGTTGGCAGGGTATCCGGGGCAAATATTAATTGTTTTATCATTTCCCAAATCAGGTTTAGCATTGAATGAAACCGTAACCAGGGCAGTATCAAAGCAACCATCACCGTTTGTAGCGATCAGTTGATAAACACCGGCGTTTACAGCAGCAGGATTTGAAACATTCAACCCGCCATTGGTCCATTTAGTTGATAGGCTGGTGGTAGTAAATGCCGTGGTTAGGTTTGCCAAACTACCAGGGCAAATCATCATCGTCATGTCCTGTCCTAAAGCTGGTTTTGGATTAATTGCAATGGTAATTACGGCAGTGTCCTGGCATCCCGTTGCATTTGTAACAATCAATTGATAGGTTCCTGCCGTGAATATTGCGGATGGAGTAGTAACGGTAACCCCGCCATTCGTCCAGTTGATGGCCAGCCCGTTGGTGGAATACCGGGTGGTAAGATCAAAACTATTGCCTGAACAAATTGACACGGATTGATCGGCGCCAAGGTTGGGTTTCGGATCTATGCTAACTGTAACGGTTGCCGTATCGGAGCAGCCGGAAATATTTGTAGCAATCAATTGATAAACGCCGGCGGTAAAAACTTCGTTTGGTGTGCTAACCGCTGTACCATTTAAAGCCCAGTTAATAGTTAATCCCGTTGTAAGATATTGGGCGCTCAGGCCTGCCGGGCTACCAGCGCAAATGAAAACTGTTTTATCAGCTCCGAGGGTAGGTTTTGGATTTACTGTTACGGTAACTATTCTTATCAGGCTATCGCAGCCATTTACATAGCGGAGGGTATCCTTGAATTCACCGCCCACATTTACAATGGCGCCTGATGGAAGGGTGTAGGTTTTTCCTAAACAAATACTGGCAATGGTGGTATTTATAATTGGCGACAACACTTTCAGGTCCACGGTTGTAATAAGGCTATCGCATCCGGCATTGGCTTTAAGCGTATCAATATAAATACCTGTTATTGAAATTAATTTACCAGAAGGCAGGGTGTAGGCATTGCCAATACAAATAATCGCATTTTTATTTATTCTGATCACTACAGCTACTGAAAGATTGAGGGAGGTAATTAAACTATCGCAGCCGTTATTATTTTTTATAGTATCTATGTAATTACCGGCAGTATTAATTATCCTGCCCGCAGGTAAAGTATAGGATTGCCCGGAGCAAATAAATATATTATTGCCTACCCGTTTCACGGTGTCTATCGTTAGTGTTACCGTGGTAATAATACTGTCGCATCCGCGGCTGTTTTTTAAACTGTCTTTATAAATTCCTGCTGTATTTATAATGGTACCACTTGGTAAAATATAGCTTTGCCCCTGGCAAATACGGCCTGTTGCCGTAGCGGTTTTAAATGAATCAACGGCAACAATCAATGTATCCCGGAATGTACAGCCGCCCAGGTTAATTTCAACCCAATATAAACCAGCTTTGGTAATGCTTAAAGTGCCGTTGGTACTATTGTTTTGCCACTTGTACGAAGTAGCCCCGCTTACCGTAGCATTTGCTTGATATGGCATCCGTGCCTGGCACAAGGTGGTATCATTTCCCAATGGCCTCAGACTGCTGCTTACCACCTGAAAAGAATCACGGGTGATACAACCTTTCCAATAAAGATCTACCCAAAAGATACCGGGCTGGCTTGCCACGATGGATGAAGTAACAGCACCCGTGCTCCATTGATATTGCTCACCCTGGCCACGGTTGGCATCCAGTGTTACCGATGTTACAGCACACAGGGCTTTGGTTTGCAACGCACGCTTTGCAATCGGGTTCACAAAAACAGCTACAGTGTCACGGGTTTTACAGGCGCCGTAGGTAACTTCTACCCAGGCGTTATTATTTATTCCGGATAATGTAAGTTTGGGATTTGTATTGCCGGTAAACCAATAATAGGTAGAGCCGGTATGTGATGTGGCATCTAAAGTAAGAGATGAGCCATTGCCGCAAATAATGGTATCCATGCCCAGGTTTACTGTCGGCCTTGCAGGGATGGTGATGGTTTGTGTAACGGAATCTTTTTTACCACAAATGGCATTGGTTAGTACCATCTTTACCGTATATGTTTGTGCGGTTGTAAGTGCCGGGTAAAAGAAACGTGGTGATACGGCATTGCTTTTTTGGTTGTTGTAGCCAAAATCCCAATCGTATTTTATTGATGACCCGTAAGTGCTGAAATTGGTAAATACAACTTCCTTGTCTTTGGTACAATCAAATTGCGGAGTAAAGTTTGCCACTCCAATACAGGTACTGGCGGGCAGGCAGGTATCCTGGTGGAGGACTGCGGAAGTATTCAAATCAATATCACCGGTAACCTGGTATGGATAAGTATAAGGTTGTGTAAGCGGTGTAAATACCTGGATATAATAACTGTTTCCAGGTGCCAGGCACTTGTAGGTGTTACGGGTAAGCGCATCCTGCACGCAGCTCTGCTCCTGCATGGCGCCGCAGGTACCCGTCATCATCCTGTACTTTATGTCGGTGCTGCCTGCATTGGTTTTTTCGTTAATGAAAACGGTTACATCTAGTGTATCCGTGCCGGTGATATCGAGCCGGTACCAGCTTGTTTTATAATTGCTGGTAACTGCATTGGCCGGGCAGGTAAGCGTTGGGTTAAATTCACCATAGTCGGTACCTATGGTATGACAATCTACTGTAACAGCCGCAATCCTGCTGCCGGGACCGGTGAGGGTTGTAACCATTGGGTTACTACAAAAGTCACCTGCCTGGGGAATGATTTCTATTTGCGGGTACACATCTTCGTTTAACGCATTACAGCCTGGTAAAATGATATAATAAGTTCCGGGGCTAATGCATTGTTGAGCCCAGTTTCCATTGTTGGCGTAATTGGTAGTATAAGGCATGTGCTGCAAGCCTGTGCTTGAAGAATCATTGGGTTTAATTTGTCTGAATAATTGAATATGGTCATAATACCAATTGTTGGTATTTTTAAAAAAGGCAGCATACCTAATTTGGCCTGTTACAGTAGTTGTAAATTTATACCATAAGGTTTTTTGGCAGGTGGTGTAAGCATATAAGGGGTCAGGCAAATCTTTGGTGGCACAGGTAAAATTATCTGTTTCACCTTTTTTAATTCCACCATTCACCAAGCCCATATCATTTGCCTGGCTAAAGTGATCAAACTTTGGTGGCCTGGCTGAAACAGAATCAAATAAGACAGAAACTTCCACCTGGCTGTTTGGGTTCATTGCGTGAACATTGTCAAATCCATAAGGATTCCTATTCTCTACCATTACATAATAACGGGTACTAGTAAAGCTACATGGTGGTACAAGTACTTCAATCTCGGAGGTTCCTGCGCAGTAGTTATACATACCCCAATTTTTTCCTACCAGCGAAAGGCCTTGCAATAAGGTGGAATCAACTAAACCATTTGCTATAATCTGTGTAAATGGAAGCGTTCCATTTACGTTACTTTTAAAAAGAGAAAAAGGATATTGATGAGTTGAAGAATTCTTCTTCCCAATGGTCATATTTTTTACTGCAATCCTTATTTTTCCCGGATGATCAATTGTAAATGTGTACCATAGATTTCTCCGGTCGATTGTAGATTGGTCTGGTGCGGTATTATTGTTTGGATGCAGCACGATATTATTGCCAGGCGAATAAATGTTGGCATTATACTTTGACATACAGGCCGCTACTTCAGGATCTAATGGTTGCGAACCTGTGGTACAATAAAAGAAATCGTTGCTAGGCGTCCGGTTGGGATCTAAGGGATTTACGTCACCTGGTTTTCCATCTCGCCACGTGCTATCTGGTATAATCGCTCCAAAATCATAAGCATTGATTGCATGATCAAAACGACTGGTTCCAAGCTTGTCTACATAAACAGTGGGCGTAACTGGCAGACAAGAGGAAGAATAAACAGATGAGCCATAAATTACCAAGGTGTAAATACCCGGTTGCATTTTGCAAAATTCACTCACTTTATTATTAGTAAGGCAAGGTTGAAGAGCCGTCTCTGTTTTTAATAGCATACTATCATTCCCTCTGACATCAAAATTATACATAGACACCACAAAATCGTAAGGCAATGACCCTACCTGCACATATGACTCTTGTGTAAGATGGAAAATATAGAAGGAAACTTTCACATTTTCAGGAGCACATCGCTGCATATAGGTTTTAATGAAAGTGGTATCCTGGCTGCAATCAAAACTTTCTACGTTTAGCGTATATCTTTTTCCAGTAACCGGGTAGGCAGAAGTATGCCCGGTTTGCGGTCCCCACATTAAATTGTAAGGCTGCCCGGTAAGGGTGTCAATTGAAGCTTTATGTGGACGATTAAACTTAGGCTGGGGACAGGCCACAGTTAGGCGGATCTGAAAAGCGTTTGGCTGACCTACATCAGAATTTTGAATATTATACGGGTTCCTCGGTAACGGATTAGAATAATTTGGGCCTACTCCATAAGACACAACTGTGTACCATCCAGCTGGGAGCGCTTCACATTGACTGCTATAAACATTGGTAAAACAGTTCCATTTGGTTCCAACTTTTTTTAGCTGAGCTTCACCATCAGTTGCCTTGCCATAGAATAGCGTATTTGTACCTGTAAATGATGTATAATTGAATGAATTGAAGATGGATACTATTGCAGGTTTACTTAAATAAAATTGACGGTATAACTGTTTAGTAGTAGGTACTGACCAAACAGCATTACAAGGATTTACACCATCAATTATAAGTGGATTATCATAACATGTAAAAGTATCTACGGCACTTACTACCGCATTATAAATTGGGTCAATTGTCTGCCAGATGTCCCCCATGTCTTGTGCCTTTGCGGGGGTGTTAAATTTACTGGTGGGTTTTAATATTGTAAACTTAGTGGTTACTGCATATCCCAGCCTATTATCGAAATTTGCTATTGTATAAGTGCCCGGCGTAATGCATGCATTTTGAGTACTACTGCTATAGCCGGAAAAACAGCCTGAGACCGGTTGAACTCCAGTTATTTTTTGAGGATAATTAAAAGCTGCCTGGGAAGTAGCCAATCCATTTAAATCACCTTTAAATATTTTTGAAGCCGAAGCTGAACTTAAATAGTCAGGAACGTAAAGTATAACACTGTCTGCTACTACAAATTCACGGTAACTGGCTTTTGTGTAAATGTTGTTAGTGCCGGGTTGGCACAGGTCATCATCTGGCAAAACGGTGTTTATACAACCAAGTGTGTCAGGCTGTGCTGTGTAGGTTATTCCCCTTTGCAATGGTTGCATCACTCCTGCACCATTGGCATTTATTTTATCAAATTTACCAGTAGCACTTAATGAAAACTTATTGGTAGCAACTTCTGTTTTAGCGGTAATTTGCAACCTGATATATCGTCCTAAATCTGAAGTTGACAAGCAAATACCACCGGTGCCTGTACCAAAGTTTCCATAGTAATAATTATCTACTTTTTGCAGGGTATCTCTACCCATTATTTGCAATACATAATCACCACTATCCAGGCAGGAGAAATTTTGGGTATTCAGGAAACTGCCAATCATATTTACCGTATCTAAATCGTTGCAGTCATTGGTGAGGGATTGTTTATATAATCTCATTAAATAACTACCACAACCTCCGACTGCATAAAAAGTAGCGCTGGTGCTGGTGTTTAATTTAAATGAATAAAACGTGCTTAATTTATAACCATAGCCATTTACTACTACCCCATTTACCGGCATTGATTTGGGGCAACTATATAAACTGTGGCGACTATTACAGCCAAAATTATCATTGAGGGTAGTGGTTATGCCATTAGTAGAATTGCTGGGTAGTATGCCTATTTTATTGGGGGTTGGAATAGTGGCAATGGGCTGTGGCGCTATTGTGGGAGCCAATCCATTCCAGGCAAGCGCTAACCGCATGGTCTTATTATGATCCTTGTGGTAAAGTAGCTGGACTGTATAGGTAGTATTGGGTTTTAAATCTCCACACCTGTACATTTTATATTCATAGTAATAACCATTGGTTCGTAAGCTATCACAACCACCCTGCAGAATTAATGATGCTACAGGTGTTGTCCTTGAATTGCCTTCGTAAATCCTATAACCTACTGAATATTTAGGAGCATTGGGATTGCTGGGATTATTTAAATCTGCAAGCATTACATTGAAGTAATCAAAGTATGCCGGCGTTGTGAAAGTATGCCATGTACTTTTTGTAAAATCTTTCAGTGTGCCATTTGGTGAACAATTTTCGACTGCATTATCAATGGACTGGCACTGCACCAGGAAATCGTGGATGGTATGTTCGTTGGTATTGATGTTGGCAAACTGGTATGCATCTGCCGGCTTATCATACAACGCAGGGGATGGCTCTGCTAAATCCACCGTAATAAAAACAGGTCCATTGGAATTCAAATTACTGGTAACCTGCACCAGGTAATCACCTGCCTCTACACATGGGTGGTAGCTGCTGCCAAAAATTTCTATTGGGCTGAATTTCGTACTTATTTCAGCATTGCCTGGTATGCAGGTATTGGTCTTGTATACAGCAAATCCGACATTGCCGGCCTGGATGCCGCTACCTGGTTGTGCTAAACTGATCCGGGCAGCACGGGTGGTAGGCAGGCTGAATTTATACCATACACTTTTTTTAATAAGCCCTGCCACTATTATAGAAGGAGCAAAGGTTTCGCCGCTTTGTAAGGTAGCGCTGGTTAAGTCTGTATTGGTGCCCGTAAAAAGGCCCAGTCCAAATCCACTATTGGAAATAACAATTGGGATAGCGCCCCCACAACTATCATTTGGAGGAACAGCGGCAAAGCCGGGCATTGCTGTAAGCAAAAGAATAGATAAGGTTGAAAGGACAGAATAAATTTTAGGAAAGGATAAAGCTCTACTCATAAAAAAGATTGGTTGCAGTTGGTAAGTTTTAATAAAAAGCATTTGTTCAATACTTAACGTTGATGTATAGGGCATCGTTAAAAACTTTTGTTTTTATTTAAACTCCCTTCGAAATGCTTCACCAAAGGATAGCAAAAAGAATGTTTAAAGAGATGCCGTTTTTACGAAAAGCTTGATTTTTTAAATAACTATGTAGTTCAGCAGGCTTAGGTAAGCGCTGCACTACTATTTCAAATACCGGGTTTTATTAAGCGAAATAAACAAAGGTTTATTGCGTTTACCGGCATTAATTTTTCAATCTAAAATTTATGGGGATATTAAAATTTTTCGGAGGGGGGATTTTTAAAAAAGAAAGATACCATAATGTTACTTAACTGCAATACAATTATATTTTTTATTTCCATTGCAATTGATAATTGCCTGCAGGTATTTGAAGTAAGGGCGTTGCTGATAGCAGAAATAGCAGTAACCGGGGGTACGCATTAATCAACAATTGGCAGGCGAAGAGTGGCTACTCTTACAAAGTTTAGCATTTTAAAAAGGTGTAAACTTTATCAATAAAACATAATTAAAGATCCCCAATGGTATTATGTACAAGAGGGCGATGCAACGATGTTGAGCAAGGAAATATAGCTTGGACAAAAAACCCTGTATTTCGAAATCCCGATTTTTCGGGAATGCCCATGGGTTCAATGCCCGGACAAAAAATTTTTATTCACGTTATTATCCCTTGTGAAGGTTATCAAGATACAAATGGGAGGGATTCACTGAATTTTATAAAAAAATAAATTACTTTTTATCCCTTGTGCAGTACAATTACGAAATAAAAAAAAAGAAAACGCCCCAATTAAAGGGGCGTTGTATTTGATTTTATAGTTTTATTTCTTCATCGCTATCATCAAAAAAATGAAACTCCGTTAAATGATAGTTTGAGTTTGAAAGAACTTTAATTTTTTGCTTGTATTTCCAGCTCCATTTTCTTCGTTTGCTAATAAAACCACTGGTGAGGAAGGTAAATAAAATAGGGTTTACCTGTATTGTGAGGCCCTTATGCTTTTGCATGATGAGGTAGCTTAGGTTTTTCTCTATCTCATCTTCCAATATCAATGTAGAAGAAATTTTACCGCTTCCATTGCAGCTTGGGCAAATTTCCGATGTATTGATATTCATCTCCGGTTTCATACGTTGCCGGGTAATTTGCATTAAACCAAATTTACTGATCTGTAGTACGGCATGCTTGGCCCGGTCAGTACGCATGAACTGATCCATTGCATCCGCCAACCGTTTTTTGTTTTCCATCAATTTCATATCAATGAAATCAACAACGATAATACCACCTAAGTCCCTCAACCGGAGTTGTCGCGCTATTTCTTCCGCAGCTTCCAGATTGGTTTCCAGGGCGTTTTGTTCCTGGTTATTACTTACACTTTTATAACCACTGTTTACATCTATTACATGCAGGGCCTCGGTATGCTCTATAATTAAGTAAGCGCCACTTGGCAGGTTAACCGTTTTGCCGAATGCGGCTTTTACCTGTTTGGTAATGCCGAAACTGTCAAATATGGGCGACCCGTTATTGTAATAGGCGACGATATCAGCTTTTTCAGGAGCTATTTTTTGAATATAAGCTTTTGTATCCGCAAAAATATTTTTATCATTTACTACGATGCGGTTAAAATCCTCATTGAGCAAATCACGCAGCATACTATTGGCCTTGCCTTGCTCACTTAATATTTTTGATGGGGGAACAGCGTCTTTAAGATTCGCCTGTATGGTTTTCCAGGTTTGCACCAGGGTTAGCAGGTCATCATGCAGTTCAGCGGTATTTTTGCCTTCGGCTGCTGTACGTACGATTACGCCAAAATTTTTAGGCTTGATGGCTTCAATTATTTTGTGCAGTCTTTTTCTTTCTTCGCTGGAGTGTATTTTTCTTGACACCGCAATGATATCATTAAAAGGAGTGATTACGACAAACCTGCCGGGTAAGGATAGCTCACAACTTAAACGTGGGCCTTTGGCAGCAATGGGTTCTTTTAATATTTGAACCAATACATTGGGGCGGCCACTCAATACTTCCGCGATTTTGCCGGTCTTTACTATTTCAGGCTCTACCGGGAATTTACCAAAATCAAATCCACCTTCCGTATTATCGTTGATGGATACATTGGTAAACCTAAGAATTGATTTTACATAAGGGCTTAGGTCCGTGTAATGTAAAAACGCATCTTTTTCAAAACCCACATCCACAAAAGCCGCATTCAATCCCGGGATCAGTTTTTTAACTTTTCCAAGATAAAGGTCTCCCACGGCAAAGTTTGCATCAGCTTTTTCGTTGTGCAGTTCTACCAGTTTTTTATCTTCCAATAGGGCTATTTCAACGCCCTGCGGTGCAGCATTTATAATTAATTCCTTTGTCAAAATTCACTTTTAATTAGAGGCCTTTACATCACGGAAGGATAACGTACAACAAAGTAATAAAGTATTATAATTAATAAACTTTAAAACATGCTGAAAAATAGGCGCCGGCCTGAGATTGCCGGCACCTGGTATAAAAAGATAATTATTTCTTCTTATGACGATTCTTTCTTAAACGCTTTTTACGTTTGTGCGTTGCAATTTTATGACGTTTTCTTTTTTTACCACAAGGCATACCGGGTCTTTTTGTTGTTAATAATAATTTTTAAATATCTTCTGATTTGTAATTGTTCTATATAAATTTCAACAATTTTATTTCAGCATTTTAATACGCTCATCCACTTCTTTACTGTAAACAGGATTGTTAACCATCCTTTTACTGATCCCGTACCACTTCAATGCGTTTGGTTTATCGCCTTTACCTGCGTAAGCATCGGCCAGCCAGGATATTGCTTCCAGGTTTCCAGGCTGGTTTTTTAATACGGTAAGCAAACGGTCAACCGCTTTGTCGTATTGATTTGAAATTACGCCACCAATACCAAGTACCAATTGAGCCTGCATATTCATTGAGTCTTTACGAACAACCTGTAATAGTCGCTGAATCCCTTTCATGGTTTCCTGCGGATCGCCAGCCATACCCTTTCCAAAAACATAACAACTTCCTAAACCTACTTTTAGGTTTTCGTTATCCGGATTTAGAGCGATAGCCTTTTCAAATAACTCAATTGCCTGCTCAGCTTTCCACCCTCTTTTTGCAAGATCCGACTCATTACGCAAGTCATCTAACATCAATTGGGCTGCGAAGGTGAGGTTTTTTTCAGTATTTACCAACTTAGCGGACTGGGAAGTATAAAAATTGTGTAATTCATGCTGGTGTAAGGAGTCATCCCAGAAGGAAGCCAACTGGTTATAAACTTTTATTTGCTGCTCTTTTACATCACCCCTTTTTATACTGTTTTCCAATTGATTCACATAGTTCAGTTGGGCTACTGTAAGTTTTTTCTTTGACTCCAGTACATATTTATCTATGCTAAAAGAAGGCGCTGTTGCAGGGTTGGTGGTGGAATGCGAATCTATAGGATTTTTTTTATCAACGGTTTCACCGAAAAATAACAGTGAAGATAAAATAAATAAACCTCCGCCTAAAAGGATCAATTGCTGTTTTTTCACAAAAAAAATTTGAGGCGTAAAGGTAGGTTATTGTGGCGGGTCGTTAGCCGGTAACTTTTTACTTTTCACCTCCAGAACAAATTCCTTGGCGGGTTTGAAGGCGGGGATATAATGCTCGGGGATTTCTACCGCTATATTTTTTTTGATATTTCTGCCAATTTTTGCAGCTCGTTTTTTGATAATAAAACTGCCAAAACCACGGATATAAATATTTTCTCCCGCTATGAGGGATTGTTTTATCTCTTTAAACATAGTCTCCAGTGTAAACATTACGTCCACTTTTGGAATACCGGTTTTGTCAGCAATTTCTGAAATTAGGTCTGCTTTTCTCATTGATAAAAAGTTTTATTTTGTTTTCTACCGGAAAAGTAAGGAATAAATTTGTAAAATGCAATATTAAGAACTGATTATCAGGTAGTAGCATTTTTTCTTTTTGGCGATTACTTCTGCAACTTTATTTCCTGCCCACATAATCAGGGTTCTTGGAAGCTGTTTAAATTTTTATTTATGCCACGAATGCACGAATATCCACTATTTTTTTTACATAAAACAGGCTTTATTCGTGCTAAATAATGCAATTAGTGGCAATTAAAAGGATACATGATAAATGCTCAAATCATTTTTAAATAGCTTCTTAGTGGAAAAACAAAATCTTTAGCGATATTATTTTAACGGACATTTGAACAATAATGAAAGTCTTTTCCCACCAAAAATATTTTGTAAAAAATCTTCTAAGGTGGAATACAAATGATAATAAAAGGGAAATGCCCTGGAAAGGTGAAAAAGATCCTTATAAGATATGGCTTAGCGAAATCATACTGCAACAAACCAGGGTGGAGCAGGGGTTGAACTATTACCACAGTTTTGTGAACACATTCCCGACAGTAAGCCATCTTGCCAAGGCACCGGAAACAAAGGTCTTTAAGCTTTGGGAAGGTTTAGGTTATTACACCCGCTGTAAAAACCTGATCGCTACTGCAAAATATATTAATGATGAACTACAGGGTAAGTTTCCGGATAAATACGGGGAAATATTGGCATTGAAGGGCATTGGCCCTTATACGGCTGCCGCAATTGGGTCTTTTGCGTATAACCTGCCTTATGCGGTAGTTGATGGAAATGTATTCAGGGTTTTATCCAGATATTTTGGCATTTCAACTCCAACCGATAGTACGGAGGGCAAAAAATTATTTAGCGCATTGGCTAATAATTTACTGGACAAAAAGCAGCCGGGAATATATAACCAGGCATTGATGGATTTTGGAGCCGTGATATGTAAGCCACAATTGCCTTTATGTACCACTTGTTTACTGAAAGGCCGTTGTGTGGCCTTTTTGCAGGGATCTGTGCAGCAATTGCCCGTAAAAGAGAAGTCAGTTACAAAAAAGACAAGATGGTTTTATTACCTGGTGATTGATTTTAATGGGGAGCTATATGTACGTAAACGTGGCGCCAGGGATATTTGGGAAAACCTGTATGAATTTATTTTGATTGAAACCAAAGAAGCGCTGTTATTAGAGAATTTTCAGCCCGTGAAAGAAATACTGGGAAAAAACAAGTTTGAAGTAGAGCATATTTCCGCTTTTTATAAACAGCTTTTAACGCACCAAACCATCCAGGGACAGTTTATTCGTGTGAAAATTAAAGAACGGCTCATATTAAAAGGATATGAAACGGTTGGGGAAAAGGCTATGCGAAAACTGCCGTTTCCCAGATTTATCAGTAACTATTTAAAAGATAAAAATGTATCTTTAAATTTGTTTTAGATTAAAAAGAATCAAAATTCAATAGAATTAATATTAACAATATGAGAGGCGTAAACAGGGTTATGTTAATTGGCAATTTGGGTAAGGATCCGGATATGCAGTTTTTGGAGGGCAATATTGGCGTTGCTAAATTTTCATTGGCAACAACAGAAACCTACAAAGACAGAAGTGGCAAACTTATTTCGCAAACTGAATGGCATACAGTAGTATTGTGGAGAGGATTGGCGGAACTTGCTCAAAAATATTTGCACCGGGGAAGTTTGGTTTATATTGAGGGGCGTTTAAAAACCCGTAGCTGGGAAGATAAGGAAGGCAACAAGAAATTCGCTACGGAGATAGTTGGCGATAATTTGATAATGCTGGATAAACGCAGTGATGGCAGTACAAGTGGTGGCCCGGGTGATGGGATAGAAGGATTGGGCGACATCCCTACAGATGACCAGGGCCCCGAAAGGTTGCCTTTTTAATCAAAGCGAATAATGTATCATTTGTTGGAAAATAGAAAACATATATTCCCCTTGTTGATAAAAAATATTTTTAATTAAATCAGATAGTTTTGGATTACCATTCGGTTATTGATCGTGCAAGTCATTTGCACTTCTCTTTACTTGCCATAACGCCAGCGGCTTCTGCGGTACTCATTTTTTTAGCGGTATTATTATTTACTATTTCCTTTTTAATAGCCGGCTCCGAAGTCGCTTTTTTCTCGCTTACCTATAAGGATATAAATATGCTTAAAACCAAGCAGCAGCCCGCTTTTAAGCGTATTGTCACTTTGCTTGAACAGCCTAAAATTTTATTAGGGTCAATGCTGATCGCTAACAGTTTTGTAAATATTGGGATTATTTTAATATCCAATATTTTGATGAACGGGATACTGGAGAACTTTCACCTGGCATTGTGGATTAATTTTTTAATAAAGGTATTTTCCGTTACTTTTTTGTTGGTGCTTTTTGGTGAAGTGTTGCCTAAAGTTTGGGCTACCCATCATAAAATTTGGTTTGCATCTACCGCTTCGCTGATCATTGAAATTTTTAATAGTATTTTTTACCGCATGAGCAAAAGACTGGTTGGTTTTAGTGATGGTATCGAAAAGAAATTCTCACCGCGTAATTCTTTATTGATGGATAACAGTCAATTGGACTATGCTATCGATTTGCTGCCGGAGAATGAGGCCACCATGGAAGAAAAACAAATACTAAAAGGGATAAGGAAATTCAGCGATACTACCGTTAAGCAAATAATGCATACCCGCCTTGATGTAAGCGGTATTGAATTCAGCAGTTCATTTGAAGACGTTATAAAAAAAGTAGAAGAGCTTCATTACTCCCGTTTGCCTGTTTTTAATAATAACCTGGATGAGGTAAAGGGTATGCTGCATACAAAGGATTTACTGCCACATGTAAATGCGAGTAAAGTTGAAAATTATGACTGGCACAATTTAATGAGGCCCGCATTTTTCGTGCATGAACAAAAGCTGATTGAAGACCTTTTGCAGGAATTCAGGAATCGGCGCATACACTTTGCAGTAGTGGTGGATGAATTTGGCGGATCCTCCGGAATAGTAACGCTGGAAGATATTATGGAAGAAATAATAGGGGACATCCAGGATGAATTTGATGACGAAGAAAGCGCCAACAAAAAAATTGATGACTACACTTATATTTTTGAAGGAAAAACCATGATCAATGATGTTTGTAAAATTATGGGTTTGCCGGGGGATGTATTTGAAAAGGTACGGGGGGACAGTGATTCGTTAGCTGGCCTTGTACTTGAAATAGCCGGCGAGTTTCCCGAGGTAGAGGAAGAGGTGGTGAGTGGTGATTTTACATTTATAACTTTGGCTATTAATAAAAACAGGATTGATAAGGTTAAGGTAGTGATAACGTTAAACCAGCCAGCAGTCTGAATTTACAATAAAATAGCAGTTTAAAAGACGCTGACCATGCAAAAGTTATATATATATTTAAAACCTACCCTTCCAAATTCTTTATTTCCCGTTGCCCGTTGCCTGTTGCCTATTGCCGGTTGCCTGTTGCTTGCGGGTTGTAATTCACCATACATTTCAAAAAAAAGAGGCTATTTCAATATTGAATTGCCGCAACGCAGTTATCAGAAGTTTGACAGGCAAGGCTTCCCTTACAGCTTTGAATACCCCGTGTATGCACAGATAGTGCAAGACAGTTCCTACTTCGACACCAACCCTGAGAACCCTTACTGGATCAATATTGATTTCCCGCAATTTCATGGCAGGATATTTTTAAGTTACAAAGCTGTAGGAGGTAAAGCCTTGTATAAAATAAAACAGCCTGATGGCAGCTATAAGGATTCATTAGGAACCAATGTATTTGACAAAATGGTAAATGATGCTTTCACGCTGACCAATAAAAACAATGTAGTGTCTAATTCCATTTATGATAGTTTGGTACATACGCCCAATGGCATTAGCGGGGTGTTTTTTAAAGTAGGGGGGAATGCGGCTACTTCAAAGCAATTCTTTTTAAGTGATACTATCCGGAATTTTATTCGGGGGGCATTGTATTTTGAGGTAGCCCCCAATGCCGATTCATTGAAGCCCGTGCAGGATTTTTTGCAGGCCGATATGGATCACCTGATCAATACTTTCAGGTGGAAGAACAAATAAAACCCACTTTGATGTCTGATGCCTGATTTTTTGATGTCTGATTTTTAAAAATAACATATCTCTGCCCCACAACATATAACTACTATCAATACGAAGGTTGTAATGATTCATAAGTGATAATTAATGCCTGAATCCCGGAAGTGCCTTCCGGTGTAAAATTTATCAATTATCATTTATTTAATTATCAATTAACTACAGGCCTTTGTTAGTACTTTTGCCACCTGTATGATAGCAATAGGCAATAAATTGGTAAGCGATGAAATTATAGAAGAGCAATTTGTTTGCGACCTCAATAAATGCAAAGGGGGTTGTTGTGTGGATGGGGATGCCGGCGCTCCGCTCGGTAAGGATGAACTGGAGAAATTGAATGAAGTGTATGAAGCCGTTCTGCCTTACTTAGACGAAGAAAATAAAAAGGAATTGAAAAGACAGGGCCGCTACGTGTTTGATAAAGAGTTTGGCTGGGTAACGCCTACCATCGAAAGTAAAGTTTGTGTTTACGGCATCAAGGACAAAAACGGGATTGTAAAGTGCGGCATTGAACAAGCATACAATGATGGAAAAGTTAACTGGAAAAAACCCATCAGTTGCCATTTGTTTCCCATACGCGTTAAATTGAGCAGGAATAAACAAACGGAATATGTAAATTATGAACCCAGGGAAGACCTTTGCAGCGCAGCCTGTACATTAGGGAAAAAATTAAAAGTACCCGTTTACGAATTTTTAAAGGATGCGTTGGTTAGAAAATACGGCAAAGAATTTTATGATACGCTCGAAGCAACGGCTAAACATGTGAAGCAGTTGGCAATGAGTGATGTGAAATGAGCAATCAGTGTCATTTAGCTAAGAGGTTCTTTTTGTACAAACATTTGTTTTCCAATTAAGCATCGTTGTGTCACTTGCCGACTTTCGGCATCCCGATGTTACACTTGAATCGGGACTTGTACCACATACCATTGAGGAACATTGACCAGCGTGGCAAGCCTTGAACAAACGGGATTGAACAATGAATTATACTGCGCAAGGGATAAATTAGTGATATTTATTTTGCACAATCACCAAATAAAATACGTTCGGGAATTAATTTAAAACGTAATTAAAGTTGCCCAATGGTATTAAGTACAAGAGGGCGATGCAACGATGATGTTCATTGCTTCACTGCCCGGACAAAAATTTTTCGGCTCGTTTTTATCCCTTGTGCAGTATAGCAATAAACAGGGCTTTATACCCATGTTCCATAAACAATAAACTTCAAAAACATTTCTTCAATTTTAGAACACGCTATAGTTCAAATAAAAAGCCTATCAGTTTTAGTTAGGCCAACATCATACAAATGAAAAGAATAATAACTTTCGGATGCCGCACCGCTTATTTAATTTTGCTTATTTCATTTTCTTCCTGTTCGGTTAACAGGGCTAAAATAGATAACAGCCTGAAAAAATATTTTGACGAAAATAAAGTGGATGGCTGCTTTACCATGATGAATAATGCTGATGGAAAGGTGACTGTCTATAATATGTCGCTGGATACCGTTCGTTTTTTACCGGCCTCTACTTTCAAGATCGTAAACTCGCTGATAGGTTTGGAAATTGGAAAAATTACGGATGAAAAGATGGTAATAAAATGGGATGGCATACAACGCAGTGTAGAAGACTGGAACAAAGACCTTACGATGGAAGAAGCGTTCAAAGCAAGTTCGGTGCCCTGGTACCAGGAAGTGGCCAGGAGAATTGGAAGAGACACATTGCAGCAATGGATTGATAGCCTGCATTATGGTAATATGAAAATTGGCAACCGCATTGATAGTTTTTGGCTTGATAATAGCTTAAAGATTTCGCCGGATGAACAACTGGGGTTGGTAAAGCGTTTGTATTTTGATCAATTACCTTTTCAAAAACGTACCCAACAAATTGTACGTGATGTAATGAAGCAGGAGGATAATACTATATATACGCTATCATACAAAACCGGCTGGGGATCTGATGAAAACCATCACTCGATTGGCTGGATGGTTGGCTGGATAGAAGAAAACAAACATCCTTATTTTTTTGTAACACTCGTAAAATCGCCGGATGCGAATATTGACATGAAAACAGTCCGGTTAAATATTACCAAAGGAATATTGAAGCAGTTGGGTTTTTTTGAGGGGAGGAAGTAATATGGGCCCGATCATTTGCCGATATGCGAATAAGATATAAAAGCCCTGCAAATAACATGATATTTTTTGATTGCCGCGCTTTCCATAAAAGCATCCTGCCATTAAAAAAATCAGCCATCAAAAAATCAGCCATCAGACATTTTTAACACTTCAATTTTTGTAAAAGATTTAATTTTCCGCTTTCTAAAAATCCAATTATAAATAATTCATCCATTGTTTCAGTTTCAACATATCGAATACTTAACAGGGCTTGCGGCAGTTCCATTGATGATAGTACTATATTTTTTTGTGATCAGGTGGAAGCAAAGGACCATTAAAAAAATTGGTGACCCGGCTTTGGTAAATCAACTGATCCGTGATTACAGCCCTGCAAAATTTTCCTTTAAGTTTATTTTATTTACACTCGCATTTACAGCCGGGGTTATTGCGTTGGCCAATCCACGGATGCCCCTGGGTAGTACCACTGTCAATCGCAGCGGAATAGATGTAATGATAGCGCTGGATGTAAGTAAGAGTATGTTGGCACAGGATGTAAAGCCAGACAGGCTGGAAAGGGCGAAACAGATTTTATCGAAGCTGATTGATAAATTACAGAACGACAGGATTGGTATTGTGGTATTTGCAGGCAGGGCGTATTTGCAAATGCCGCTTACAACGGACCATGCCGCGGCAAAAATGTACCTGTCCTCCGCCACTCCCGATGTAGTGCCCACGCAGGGCACGGTAATAGGCGATGCCTTAAAAATGTGTTATGCCGCATTTAATACCAAAGAAAAAAAGTACAAATCAATTATTCTTATCAGTGATGGTGAAGACCATGATGGGAATGCGGTTACATTAGCCAAAGCGCTGGCAAACGAAGGCGTAATGATCAATACGATTGGTATCGGGTCGCCTGAAGGTGCAATGATTGTAGATGCTGAAACCAATGAAGTTAAGCGGGATGCGGCAGGAAGGCCCGTGGTAACGAAATTGAACGAAACTGAATTAAAAAGTATAGCGAAAAATGGCAATGGCGCCTATCAGCTTTTTACAAATACGGATGAGGTGGTGGCCCAACTGGAAAGGCAGTTGGAAAGTATGGGCCAAAAACCAATCACTGAAAATTCATTGATCAACTATCGGAATTTTTTCCCCTGGCTATTGGGATTTGTTTTGTTGATGTTATTAGCGGAGTTCCTTATTTCAGAAATTAAATCAGTTAAAAAAAATCAGCCGGCAGTAGTTAATAAGAAGGTGGATCCAATTTTTTTTTTACTGTTCTTCATCCTGGCCCCCATTGCGACGTTTGCGCAAAATGATAATGCGTTGATAAAAAAGGGAAATGAAGCGTACAATAAAAAACAGTATGAAGTAGCACGTGAGAATTATAAAAAGGCGGCGGAAAAAAGTCCTTCTAATCAGAAGGCGCAATACAACTTAGGGAATGCATTATACAAAAGTAAAAAGCCCGAAGATGCGGTAGTGGCTTATGATGCGGCTATTGAAAATAGTAAGCTGCCGTATGAAAAGTCCGGCGCATTTTACAACAAAGGAGTTGTACATCAGAATAATAAAAATTTGCCCGAATGTATAGAAGCATATAAAAATTCGTTACGCCTTAATCCTGCTGATGAAGATGCCCGTCTAAACCTGCAAAAGGCTTTGCAGCAACAAAAGCAGGAACAGCAGCAAAAAGAAAAAGATAATAAAGAGAAAAAGAAGCCAAAGGACGATCCTGAAAAAAAGGATCGGCAGAAGCAGCCGGAAGATAATAATAAAAATGATTTACCCAGGCCACAGCCTTCAAAAATGACAAAAAAGGAGGCGGAAGAAAAATTAAAAGCCTTATTGCAACAGGAAAAAAAACTACAGGATAAGTTAAGAAAAGTAAATGCCGCATCGCCGGAAAAGCCTGAAAAAGATTGGTAAAATTTTGCATCTTTGTGTGATAAACTTTTATCATGAAAAATTCAAGGTTCATCATCGCTTTCCTGTTTGCCGCCATATTATCTTCCTGCCTTGATACGGAAGAAAAAATCGTACTGAATGCCGATAATTCCGGTACTTACTCTATGACAATAGATTTGGGCAGAATGTTAACACTGGCCGCTTCAATGGGAGCTGATAAATCCAATTCCGAAAAGGTAAAGGAAAAGAAGGACACTACTATTTACTTGAAGGATTTGATTGATACCGCTGCCAATTTAACTGCAGCCGAAAAAGCTTTGTACAAAGATGGTATGGTACATGCGAAATTTGATGAAGAAAAGAATGAAATGAAGATTGTAATGAGTTCCCCTTTTAAAAATGCCGGTGAGCTTATGGAAATAAAGAATAACTTTTCTACGGTGATAAATAAATTGAAAGCTTTTGAAAAAGCTTCCGGCGATAAAGCGAAATCCGAAGGGGAGGGGGACGATTTGAAAATAGGATCGCAATCAGCCAACCCGGTGAGTGGCCAGTTTACTTTTATGGCAGGCAAAGGTAAAATTTCCAATACCATCAATAACATCGATGCGTTTAAACTAAAGGTCAAAAGCGATTCCACGCTTGGGATGATGACGCAAATGTCATCCATGATGGGGGATTTTAATTATCGTACCATCATAGTATTACCTAAAGCCGTGAAAAAATACGACGGCCCGGGCAGTACTATTTCAGTGGATAAGAAAACACTTACTTTTTTTACTACATTAACGGAAATGCTGGAGCATCCTGAAAAGGTTTCTTATAAGGTAGAATACTAATTCTACTTTGACAAGTCATGTTGAATCTTTCGGCTCTCTTGAATTTTTCCCCGTTGATGCCTTTTATGGATTTGTTCCATTATTTACTGTTGAGTTATTGCTTTTTGCGATAAATATTCAGTATGGTTTCCCTTACATCATAAGCGCTGATACTATGCAAGGGATAAAAACTTGTATAAGATTTTTTGTCCTGGCAGTGACAATGGGCATTCCCGAAAAATGCCGAAAGGTCGGCACAGGTCGGGATTTAGAAATAAAGGATTTTTTGTCCAAGCAATATTTCCTTGCTCAACATCGTTGCATCGCCCTCTTGTACTTAATACCTATGGGCAACTTTAATTACGTTATGCACCGAAAGGCTAACACACACGCCTACGCCTCATTCCAGCATCTAATAGCGGAAAATGAAAAAAGGAAATGGACTAACATAACTTTTAATTGTTGTGCTGAAACAAAGGCCCCATCAGGCGGAGGGCTTCGCAAGGAAAACACAGGGCTGGAGCCCTGCGCCTGATGGACCGCATAATTTAAGACCCTGTTTTGCCCCCGGCGCCTAATGGGGAGGCCTTCTGCCAGTTCATTAACTGCACCTGATGAACCGCACAGTATAACGTAATTAAAGTTCCTCAATGGTATGCAGTATAAGAGGGCGATGCAACGATGACGCCATGAAATTCTTCTGCCCGGACAAAAAAAAAGAATGGTTGTATGGAAGAGTCCCGATGTTCGGGATTAAGATGACACAACGTTGATGCCCCCGCATAGCGGGGCATGCCATGAAAAACTTCTGCCGGGTAACAAAGTATAGCGAAAATTTAAAACGCCCCCTACAATAACACCTGCTTTTTTAGT
>JANOTW010000147.1:0-3566 GCA_031416575.1 Ferruginibacter sp. | reverse complement strand
GGACAGCCAGTTCCTGTAACAGAAGGGAATTTCAGCAGGCTGCTCCCAGTTCCGAACACGGTAAATGCTACTACAACATTGACTGCTCAGGCAACAACTGCAAATATTAATGGCAGCAACATTTCTGTTTTGGGGTACCAGGCCAACGGAATGTTAGGTCCAACTATCCGTGTTAATAGCGGCGCGAATGCTAATATAAATTTTAAGAATAGCCTGTCCGAAAAAAGTAATATTCACTGGCATGGTGTAAATGTTCCCGCCAATATGGATGGACATCCAGAAGATATTATAAATGCAGGCAGCAGTTTTAATTATCAATTTACTCTTAATCAAAGAGCAGGATTAAGCTGGTATCACCCACACCCAGACAGAGCTACTGCAAAGCAGGCTTTTCTTGGCTTAGCTGGTTTGTTTATTATAAACGACGCCGAAGAAGCAGCTTTGAATTTGCCGTCCGGCATAGATGAAATTCCACTTGTAATACAAGATAAACGGTTTGCATCATCTGCCATTATTTATACACCTTCTATGGGCGAAGTAATGTCGGGTTATATGGGTGAAACCATTATTGTAAATGGAGTGGCATCCCCCTTTACGGAAGTGGCAACACGTTACTATAGATTGCGGGTACTAAACGGTTCCAATGCCCGAATTTATAACCTTGCTTTAAGTAATAATGCCGGTTTAATTATTATAGGTAATGATGGTGGGTTATTAAAAAATCCTGCAACTGTTAAAAGCATATTATTGGCGCCGGGAGAAAGATTGGATGTGCTGGTAAATTTTGCCGGGTTGACCGCAGGCACTGAAGTATTTTTAGAAAGCAGCGTGTTTAATAACGGGGGTAATGCACAGGGTAAACAGGGATTCAAAATCCTGAAATTTAAAATAACACAAACCGTAAGTGATCCTTTCATTGTACCGGCTTCACTCTCTACTGTCAATCCTGTTTCTCCTTCATCATCTTCACGAACACGCAACTTCATAATAAATGCCATGCAAATGAGCGGCGGTATGAACATGACAGGCATTCACAAAATAAATGATAAGGCTTATGATAAAAACAGGATTGATGAAACAGTTGCCGCCAATGCAAAAGAGATATGGGTATTTGATAATTCACAGGGCGATGAACCTCATCCCATGCACCTGCACGGTGTACATTTTCAGGTATTGGAAAGAACCGGTGGCCGGGCGCAGTTGATAGCTTCCGAAAGCGGCTGGAAGGATACTGTTTTAGTAATGCCCCGTGAAACAGTAAAGATCATCATTCCATTTTCAACATTAAAAGGTGTGTTTGTTTTTCATTGCCACAATCTTGAACACGAAGATGATGGCATGATGTTACAATATCAGTTGACTTAAAAGATTTTTAATATTCAGTTATGAAAAAAAAGAAAATAGCGATTATCATATCATCAGCGCTGGTATTACTGGCTGTGTCCGCATGGATATATTTTAAAGTACTGCACCCAAAAAATGATACACGGCAGAAAGAAACAACTGGTATGGGAAATATGAAGATGGATGCTAAGGATGGAGGTGAGAATATGAATACAACTGGCGGGGGGCTGGTTAAAAAGGAAAGTGACACTTCAAAAATACACGATGTTTCATTGCATACTTTACTGCAACCTACCAACAGTTATGCCATCTCCAACATACCCGCCACTACATTAATAAGGAGTGAAGAACCGATAGAAATCATTGCGCTGGGATATACAGCATACAACACCACCGAAGTTGGGGCTATATCGGCCCGTATAAGCGGCAGGATTGAAAAGTTGTATGTAAAGTTTCGTTACCAGTTGATAAAAAAGGGCCAAAAAATTATGGATATTTATAGTCCGGAGTTACTTACCGCCCAGCAAAATCTTCTATTTCTCCTGAAGAATGACGCTTCCAATACTTCATTAATAAATGCCGCCAAAGAAAAATTATTACTACTTGGTTTTCCCGGCGAACAATTGCAGCAGCTAATAAACACCCAAAAACCTTTGTTTACTGTTTCTGTTTACAGCAGGTACAGCGGACATATCCATGAATCGCCGGGTAAGGAAATGAAGGGTGCCGGAGCGGAAGCGCCTGCCATGAATGAAGCCATATCATTAACAACACAGGAGCTTAGCCTTAAAGAAGGGATGTATTTACAAAAAGGGCAAACTGTTTTTAAAGTGAATGATCCAAACAAAGTTTGGGCTTTGCTGAATATTTATCCATCAGACCAGCCTTTCATTAAAGTAGGCAATAACGTAAAAATTGTACCGGAAGCCAGGCCCGGCAATGATTTCAGCGGTTCTATTTATTTTATCGAACCATTTTTCAGGCCCGGCAGTAAAACATTAACGGCAAGGGTAAATGTTGATAACAGTGTTTTGCAGTTGCCCATCGGCAGCCAGGTAAGGGCCACCATTTTCAGCAGCCCGGTAAATGCGGAATGGCTGCCAAAAGAAGCGGTACTATCATTGGGGCTTGAAAAGGTGGTTTTTGTAAAAAGTGGCAATGGGTACAAAGCACGAAAAGTTGTAACAGGGCTAACCTATAAGAAATTAATTCAAATAACCGGGGGCGTTACTGCGCAGGATTCCGTAGCAGCCAATGCACAGTTTTTAATGGATAGTGAAAGCTTTATAAAAATTAATAAAAAGGATGATGACCGGCAAGGGATAAAATAGTGAAATTCTTTTTATTCAATAAATTAAAAAATAAAGCTCAGGCCTAAAAACGTGAAGAAGATTTTTTGTCCCGGCATTGAAGCTATGGGCATCATCGTTGCATCGCCCTCTTGTACTGAATACCAATTGGGAACTTTAATTGCGTTATATTTATTAAAAAGGATTAGGTGAAATCCGGGCAATCAAAAGCTGGTGGCGGCCTCGAATAAAAAGTGCTGGAAAATTTCAACATGATCCGTTAAGAAATCAACGTTGTTTGAGCCGGGCATAAGCCTTAAATTATTGAACTACTGGCGGTCCCGATGTATCGGGATTGATTTTAGGTTCATGTTGAAATTTTCAGCCTTTTTATTCGCAGCCTTGATTTTTTTTGTTACTTTTTTTTATCAAGAAAAAAAAGTAAATGAAGTCTAACCTATGCTTGAATACAATTGAGGGTTTTTCCTCCCGATGCATCAGGAGGAAAATTTTACAGGTCATTTATTTCAAAGGGCGAATTGTTTTTTGAAATGTGCCGTTATTCGAAGACCCTGTTTTGCCCCCGTCCCTCCCGAAGAATCGGGACAGGCTTTCCCGAAAAATCGGGATGTTCCAAAAGGGGTGGTCTTCTACCAGTTCATAAAATGCGCCTAATGAATTGCTCAATATAACGCAATTAAAGATCCCAATTGGTATGCGGTACAAGAGGGCGATGCAACGATGATGCCCATTGCTTCACAGCCTGGACAAAAAAATTTATAGGATTAGGTATTTTATTCGCAAACGTGCTACCGATATGATTTTGGTCTGTGAGTTATGGTATGAGTTAAAATCAGTAACTGCATAAGCCGCCTCTTTTGGTTCGGTACCGGCTTGCCGGTATTCAAAAAATGCGAAGCATATTTTTTGAAA
>JANOTW010000146.1:0-5363 GCA_031416575.1 Ferruginibacter sp. | reverse complement strand
GCAAATTGAATTACCCCTTTTATTGAAATATACAGGGTTGTTGATGTAAGCCGACTGATGTTTTTACAAATAACGTGGGTAAAGATCCCCAATGGTATGCGGTACAAGAGTACCCAAATAAACCGGGGCTGATGTTTCGCTAATAATCCCGATGCATCGGGAGGTAAAATTTACAAGTCATTTATTTTCAAAGGGCGAACTGTTTTTTAAAGGGAGGCATAATATGAAGACCCTGTTTTGCCCCCGGTCCTCCCGATGAACCGGGACAGGCTTTCCCGAAAAATCGGGATGTTCCAAAAGGGCAGGTCTTCTGCCAGTTCATTACCTACGCCTAAAGAACCGCTCATTATAACGTAATTAAAGTTGCCCAGTGGTATTAAGTACAAGAGGGCGATGCAACGATGCTTCACATAGCTTCTTAGCCCGGACAAAAAATATGGTTGTATAGAAGGGCCCCGATACGCTACCCTATCGGGATAGACTGTCCCGATACGCATACGCTATCGGGATTATCAACGCAACAATGTTTATTCAGGGTTCTGATGCCTGGACAAAAAAGGTAAATAGCATGCACATTAATTCGCGAAAGGTAAAGAGATCTGAAATTGATGATTGATGGAAAGTATATGCAATTTAAAAATTGAATTGCGGCAGGCTATACCGAAAGGGGGATTTTATTTTTGATAGTCAAAATTTTCTGACAATATTTTCTCAATACCAGTTTTTGTGATAGTAATAACGAGGGTATCCAGTTGCCTTGTTACAACAAATCCTTCTTCTTCCAGCAATTTTAAATGCTGCTGAATGATACTCCAATCCTGGAACTGGCGCAAAATAATTTCTCTTGGCCGGCATTGATAGGTTACAGGCTGAGGATCTTGTTTAGTGATAGTATAGATAGTTTGCAGCGTTTTGTAATGAGCGTTCATGGAATAAATATATTTAAAAATAATCGCAGGGAAATAAAATTTATTAACAATATTTTTTGTAAATGCCGCAATCTGTTGCCAGTAAAGGTAAACCGGAAATTATTGATGCGGGAATTTGTGCGGGAACTACCAGGAAAAAGCACTGGCCTTTGCAAATTTACCACTCCATTACATTTTTATAACCCCGGGCTGCAATAAGAAGCAATACAAAAATTCACTTGTAAACATCGAACTATCATTGGGTTTTAAATGGATATCTTCCTGTTTCTTGCAATTACTTTCCATTCATCTGCCGCGGTATTATTTTCTATTATTATCGCTGTTTCATATAAGGCAACGGTTGGGCAAATATGTACAGGCACACCGTACCATACATCCCCAACTTTGTATAAGGACGAATCAACGACTTTCACCACCAGGTGTTCCTCACTTTGAGTAACGGGGATTGTATCTGGTGCGTTTAAAAAGTAAACACGTGGTAATGGGTTTTCCGCTGCAACGGATTTGTGCCCAAGATCTGTTGTAACCGTATATTCATCTATAATGGAAATTACCCTTGTTATTACCAATGCCGCATAATCAAAAGGTTCATCGGGCATGTTATGCCTGTATCCCCAATCCCAAAAGATAAATGTGCCGGGGCTACACTCAATATTTGGCCGCTGGGCATGTATGGGCAAAGTGGGTGAACCACCGGCTACTATAATTAATTTTGAACCACTAATGGCTTCAATAGCTTCTGCCAGTATGATCACATTGCTATAGGCACGATCAACATGCTGCCGGCGCAGGGAAACATCAGTGTCGCGTATATGGCCGTCGTACGTATGCAGCCCAACGATTTTTATTGATGGCAATTTCCACACCGCTTCAAACAACAGCAAGGCCCTTGAGGGCAGGATACCAGTCCTGTTCATGCCGGTATTCAAATCTATAAAAACATCCACGGACAAATTATTGGCAACGCATAGTTTTGATAAGCGCTCCGCCGTATAAAAATTATCTACCAGGCAGGAAAAACGCGTTGATGGATATTTTACCACCAGGTTAAGAAACCGATTGACTTTTGGCCCAACCGGCTGGTAAGCTATCAACACATCCGGGGCTTTTATCATCGCAAGCATTTCGGCCTCCGCAATGGTGGCACATTTGAATTTGGTAATCCCTGCATCCATCATCATCGTACATACCTCCGCTATCTTGTTGGTTTTTACATGCGGGCGAAGCCGGGCAACATCATTGTTCACCATGCTTTTAAGCAGGCGGATATTTTCGGATACACGTTCCTTGTAGATGACCAATGCGGGTGAATCTATTGTATCTATATTTTTTATTTCATACCATTTCATGATTTTATTTTTTTATACTTTGCAAAGGATAAAAATTCCGAAAATCGGGACAGGCCGTGCAATCAAATTGTATAATCCGCTAACGAGTGGGTTGGATAAAACTATGGTATCCTAACCCCAAATTGCATCCGGGGCAATTACTATTTTAACATTTCGGGCTATTGTACAATTATATTCAAAGTTTTAGAGCAAGGTAATATTTCACCCATGTTGCGTAATTAAAGATCCCCAAAGTTACCAAACCTGAACGGAGCGTCGCCAATGCAGCTCCACAGAGCTTCCTGGCCTGGTTCATAAAACTTATTCCAACTCAAAAATGGCTTCAATCTACTGCGGGGTTGTGGATAGAACTATTATTACCAACGGGGGCTTCAGGAGGGGTTATTCATATTAAAGCCCTTTGTGCTTTAGGCACCTCAAAATAAGAATTAGCCTGTTTATAAGATTGCTGGTAAATGCTTTGTGGAGTAGTTTTTATTAATACAGGCATTTTATTTATTCCTGTTGCGGTACTTTCAGTAATTTATGAAGCAGGAGATTCTATATACAAATAGTTTACCAGGAGGAATTTTTTTTCAATTGAGAATACTTGTATTACTTTTTTTGATGCCTTTATCAAGGTAAATTCTTCTTTTACTTTTCGGGGATTAAAAAAAATAAATTCATCGCTAATCAAAATTATCCAAATATTTATAACCACTTCCTGTGTTCAGGAGTAGCACCTTTTCCGATGAACCAATTTTTTTAACCCGGTTTAAGTGTAATAATGCTTTCCATGTTGCAGCGCCTTCCGGCGAAATAAGTAATCCTTCCGTTTTTGCTATTTCCTTCACTCCGGCAATTATATCTTCTTCGGCTACGGCAATTGCAGTTCCACCGGATTCTTTCAATACTTTTAGCATCATATTCATCCCGAACGGATAAGGCACTGCTAAACCATTTGCTATAGTAGCGCTGGGAATAAAATTATTTTTCCAGTTAAGCGGATCTTTCAACGCATGTAATATGGGAGCACAATTTTTAGATTGCACGGCAATCATTCTTGGTAAAGGGCCTGTTATCCATCCCATTAATTTCATTTCCTTAAATGCTTTCCAGATGCCAATTAAACCTGTGCCACCTCCTGCCGGGTAAATAATTACATCAGGCAATTGCCAGTTCAGTTGTTCTGCAATCTCATAGCCCATCGTTTTTTTTCCTTCTAACCGGTAAGGTTCTTTTAAAGTGGACATATCAAAATAATGTTTACCCATGTTTATTTCCGTTACTTTTTTTGCACAGTCATTTATTAATCCATCAATTAATATTAACCCGGCGCCATATAATTTACATTCCTGTTTAAAAATATCCGGCGTATGGGTTGGCATTACTACGGTGCATTTAATATCGGCTTTGGCACAATAAGCTGCCAGCGCACCTCCCGCATTTCCCGCGGTTGGTATTATGCAATGCTTTATTTGAAATTCTTTTGCCTTGGACACGGCGATGCTTAAACCCCTTGCTTTAAAAGAACCGGTAGGATTACAAGATTCATCTTTCATTAGCAGATCAGAAAATCCATATCCGCCCCCAAGTTTATTTAAAGAAAACAAGGGGGTCATTCCTTCTCCCAGCGAAACAATATTTTCATTTTTAAGAACAGGCAGCATTTCGGCATAACGCCACATATTGTTTTGGCGGTACTGAAGTTCTGTTTTAGAAAAGTCCTGCAAAAGGTCATATTCAACTGTTAAAGGTTGATGGCAACATAAAGCATAAGTATAAGCGTGGGACAAAGAGTACTCCTTTTGGCAATTGGAGCATTTTAGAACTGTCGCGAATGTAAAGGGCTTCGTTAGGGTTGACATTCAATAAAAGTACATCTGAAAATATAACCAATTACAATCTAAAAAATTATAGTCTATAACTATTTGTTATAGCTCTTTTTTACAAAAGCGGATAAATGCTTTATTAAGTTCATTGTTATCGGTGCCATGCCGCTGAATAAAAAAGAAGTCGCGGACAATTTGAAATTTTTCAATTTTAATAGCCACCAGGTCCCCATCCCGTAATTCTTTTAAGATAGCGCCTTTAGGCAAAAACCCAAGACAATTATCTTCTCTTAAAAAATTTTTCAGCGCTTCCGTACCTGCAAGGCGTACACTCACTTTCAAGTCAGATAATTTAATTCCATTCTTTTCGAGGTTATATTTCAAGGCTGCCAATGTTCCTGAACCTTGCTCTCTTAATACAATCGGGTAATTTTTAATTTCGTTTATCGTTAATATTCTTTTTTTCGCAATCGGGCTTTTCGCACTGCAAACAGCCACAACTTCATCTGTCATGAATGGTTGATATAATATAGTGGAATTTTTTTTCTTTCCTTCAACAATTCCAATTTCAATATCCTGATCGACCAATGCTTTTACAATCGTATCTGTATTCCTGTTAAGCAAACTAATTTTTACTTCGGGATATTTTTGGTGAAATGCGGATAATATCTTTGGTATAATGTATAATGCAACAGTTGTGCTGGCTCCCAATTTTAGCTGGCCTTTCGCCTTTAAATGATCTTTAAGCACGCTTAGTTCAAATTCCAATTGATTTTGAATTTTCTTGGCTTCCTTCAAATGGTTTAATAATAAAAGGCCGCCCTTGCTTAAATGTATGGCATTCCCTTTTCTTTCAAACAATGTGGCCTTGTAAAAAGCCTCCAATGCTTTCATATGCTTACTGATAGCAGGCTGGCTGATGAACAGCACTTCACTTGCTTTAGAGAAACTAAGGTTTGATGCCACCTCTATAAATATTTCATGCCGTGTAGAAAGCATATAGCAGATTAAAACAGATTAACTCAATTTCCCTTATCAATATTATTATGGTTCAAAATTACAAACCTTCTTTTGAATATTCGCTAAACTTGTGTATGCTTCATTTTGTCAAACCCTTTCAGGCAAAATAATGGGTGCATCCCAAATAACCGCTACAGTTATCAGGAACGTGGGCGGTGTCCCCCCCGCCCCGGCGGGCTTCCCATGGCTGGTGTGCCCCCAGCCCGCGGCAATGATATTTACCACAAATTTAACTTAAAGGCACACAAAAAAAA
>JANOTW010000145.1:0-10110 GCA_031416575.1 Ferruginibacter sp. | reverse complement strand
AGTAAACATATTTGCTTATAAAAATATTTACTCTTTCTTTTCTGTTTGGTTTTAAAAAAATGGCTATCTTACCTGACTTAAACCTTACTTATATCAATGCTTCCCACCCACATTTTAATACTATTAATAACAATTTTTTTTCTTTCAGGTTGCATAGCTATTTACCAGGCTACCTGCTTAGTACACAAGCATTGCCGGCTTGCCGGGAAACAAACAACAGGTAACGATATTAAATGATTGTTGAAAACTTACTCTAATAGTTTAAATGAAAATATTAATGATGGCTGTAGTAGCAGGAATGGAAATGAAGAAAAAAAAACTTATTGAACATTGAGTAATGTGATAGCCAACGCCACATAGAAAAGATATGTGATATAGTATTAGCAAGTGAAATAGATAATATAGTTATAATAATTGGCGCGTATATTCACTCTTTTTCAGATGTGCTTGTATTGTAAAAATAAATATAAAAAAATGAAATTTTGATGAACCAGGCAGGCTGGGTGGGCATTGTATCGGTCACGCTCAATTTTAATTTTTGAAAAATAAAAAATAAAAATTCATTAAAGTTCCATACTGTGGTTGTAGATAAAAAAACAAGGGAATAAAAAATTTTTTTTTCAACAAATTATTTTGATATTCGCTGTCTTTCTCAAAAATGTTTTGATTGGATCTTGAATGAAGATTTTGCTAAAATTCAGGGAATAATATTTACTCAGTTTATAAATTGCTAAAGGAATAATGGATAAAGTTTTTGATAAAGTGTGGGCTAATTGTTTAGAGATAATCAAAGACATAGTTGAATGGCAGCATTATAAAACATGGTTCGAACCGATTAAACCTGTCGCATTAAAAGAAAAAGTGCTTACGATACAGGTTCCCAGTCAGTTCTTTTTTGAATACCTGGAAGAGCACTATATAAGTTTATTGGCAAAAACCTTGAAAAGAGAATTAGGCAAGGATGCCCGTTTGGAATACAGGATAATGGTTGATAGTGGGAATAGTAAAAACAAGCCGCTAACAATGGATGTTCCTGGTCATGGTTTTAAATCATACTCAAATAACGAAATGGATTTTCCATTAGTCATAAATAACCCTGTAAAAAATCCTTTTGTGATTCCCGGTCTCAAAAAGATGCAGATAGATCCGCAATTGAACCATGCTTATACATTTGACAGTTTTATTGAAGGGGACTGTAACAGGGTTGCCAGAAGGGCAGGAAAAACAGTTGCGGAAAAACCTGGCACTACTTCTTTTAATCCTTTGGTAATTTATGGCGGAGTTGGGTTAGGTAAAACACACCTTGCACAAGCTATCGGCAACGAAGTAAAACATATCCACAATAATAAAGTGGTATTATATGTAAGCTCCGAGAAATTCATTAACCAGTTTATTGATCATGGCCGTAATGGCGCCATCAATGATTTTATTCATTTTTATCAATTGATAGATGTGTTGATTATTGACGATGTGCAGTTTTTTAACCGTGCCGAAAAATCTCAGGATGCGTTCTTCTCAATATTCAATCACCTGCACCAAAGCGGCAAGCAATTGATACTTACAAGTGACAAACCGCCCAAAGACCTGGAAGGGGTACAGGAGCGCCTGTTAAGCCGTTTTCGCTGGGGTTTAAGTGCAGATCTGCAGGTGCCTGATTACGATACAAAGATTGAGATTTTAGAGAAGAAGATGAAGAACGACGGTTTGGAAATGCCAAGGGAAGTAGTGAAATATATTGCGTATAATGTCAACAGCAATGTACGTGAACTGGAAGGGGCTTTAATATCATTATTGGCACAATCTTCGCTTAATAAGAGGGAAATCGATCTCGAGTTGGCAAAAAAAGTACTTAGAAATTTTGTAAAATCTTCCAGCAAGGAAATTACGATAGATGCCATTCAAAAAATGGTATGCGAATATTTCGATGTGCCTTATGATAAATTACTTCAAAAAACGAGGAAGCGTGAAATTGTTCAGGCTCGCCAGATAACAATGTTTTTATCCAAAGCATTTACAAAAAATTCACTCAAAACAATTGGGGAACATTTTGGAGGCAGGGATCACACTACTGTAATTCACAGTTGCCAGACGGTAAAAGACCTGATGGATACCGATACATTATTTAAAGAAAGTGTATTGGAATTGCAGCAGAAAGTTCAGTTGGCTGCAATGTAGAATATTTCGAACACAGAATTATATTTATCCAAATTCTTGATTGAGTTTGGATTTTTTATTTATACGAAGCCAAAGTGAAGCACAAGGTATTAAATATCAACAGAATGAGGCTTTGTTTGCCGGAGCGGCATTCAAATTTATTTTAATAAATCTTTTGAAATGAAGGTTCAGTAAGCTTTTAAGAATTATTTTTTCATATTTTTCATTTTGTTTTGGGTATTCGGTTGTTGAACTGTATTTTTGCAACCCCTTAATAAAGTTAGGGCAGGTAGGAGAGATGCCTGAGTGGCCGAAAGGAACGGTTTGCTAAATCGTCGTACGGGTAACACTGTACCGTGGGTTCGAATCCCACTCTCTCCGCAAAAAAGATCTTAATAAATTATTAACCATTCCCCAATGGTTTTGCTTTCAAAAAAAGTGAAAATCAAATGGTAAATAGCTGTTTAGTTCGGGATGTAGCGTAGCCCGGTATCGCGCCTGGTTTGGGACCAGGAGGTCGCAGGTTCGAATCCTGCCATCCCGACAAAGCCTTATTGATTCATTTCAATGAGGCTTTTCTATTGCCTGTGAATCATATTGTAAAGAGGTGGAACACCTTGTTACTTATTTTTTATTCAAAACCTTATTAAGTTTATAAATTCCGGAAAAACAAATCTTCCATTCATTGTAAATAGTCGTTGCAGACAGACATTTATTGATAAAGGATTAAACAGTTTTCATACTGATACTATAAAATTATTTCTTATTACTTCTTCATGTTAACTTTCTTTGGAATACTCAAATTTGTACAAATAAATCCTTTTATCTATTTTGAACCCTATATTTTCTAAATTGATTGATTCAAACGGTAAACCTGCTATTACATAATTTCTGGTGTAATGGACATTTGTAATGGGTTTTTCGGAGTTTAGTATGCCTGAAAATAACTCAAAACCTTATCTGGAAATATTTTGATGAGCATATGATTTATCCTTTTTTTATTTCAAATGGTTTGAGATAAATCAAATATAACAACAACATGGGTTTCAAAAGATTTTACCATTAAAAATGGCCATTAAGCCTAATTTCTTTATTTTGGCGGCGGGATCCATGTATAAACAAAAGCCTGGTTCGAAAGAGTAATTAAGCCCAAATGATATTTTAAATATTATCTCCATTCGTTTAGAAAAACTGTTTAAATCCTTTATTATTTTAAATGGCTCTTATTAAAAACCATAAACGATTATTATTTCAATCAACATGAACATTTTGTAGGGCTACCTAAAAATTGAATCGCTCTTTATTTTTTGTTTTTCTACATAACATTTATATATTTGTTTCCTCAACGGTACTAAATGTCTAAAAGATCCAATAGATTTTTAAACTTTTTGCCTCTTAAAGTACCATTATCTTAATTCAGAAACCATCGATCCATTATCATCTGGCGAAATGCCTCTTATTAACGAATTGCCTCCTATTTTCCTTTGCTGTTAACGGTTAATTTATTTTGTTTGGTAAAATGTTTTTTTTATTATTTGAATTAAGCGATTTGTCTAATAAAGATAAAATCCTTAAACGAGGCAATAGGTAATTGATAATTATTAAAACAAAAGGAATAAATGCATATTTGACTTTTTGATTTTATTCAGGCAAAGAAATAAAAATTTTGCATACTGGTTTAGTTAGGGGGTAATTTACTTTTCTTATATAATAAGATTTTTTACTAAAATTACTTTCCAGTCATAATACATGAAATAATTAGTTAAATAAGTTTAAATAATTTCAAAGATTGTTTAAAATCAAGAATCGGAAAAATAAATTATTAGCAAAAATTGTTTTAAATTATAACTATATGAGTAACTCAACAAAAAAATGGTACGCTTTGTACACTAAGCCAGGCTGTGAGAAAAAGGTCGCAAATTTGTTGTCCCGCAAGAATATTGAAAATTATTGTCCGCTGAAACGTCAATGGAATGGAAGAAAAAAAGTAGCGTTGGAACCTTTATTCAATTCGTATGTTTTTGTACAAACTACTGATACGGAAATGCTGAATATTCGCATGACAGATAGTGTGGTGAATTTTGTTTATTGGTTAGGTACTCCTGCTGTAATACATGATGAAGAAATAGAAATCATGAAACGGTTTATGAATGAATATGCCAATGTGAAACTGGAAAAGATACCGCTTGATTTAAATAAAATGGTATTAGTAATAGGAGGATCACTGGCGAATAATAAAGCAAATCTGGTATCTTTTAAAAACAACAAGATTAAAATAGAATTACCATCTCTTGGGTATATGATGCTTGCAGAAGTAGAGGAATCAAATGTGGAAATAATAACATCTACAAAGCAAACTTATACGATAATACAGAAATATAAATATGCTGTATAAACATATTATATCAATTTAGTGACAAAATTCAAAAAACATTCAAATTATATCCCTGATTTACACATGATTCAGTTGTTGTAACCATACCTTACTTTGCTTAAGGGGTATTGTTATTTTTATATATATTATCTCCAGGTGGCAATAAGATGTTTTCTTATAAAACAAATTTTTCCTATTTAAGCAATCTTTGTGACTTTTTTCCGTTTATACATTATTTTAAAACTTACTAAATTTATTTTTGGAATATTAATCCAAATATATTGGATTTTAGAAAAAATATTATTACTTGCATGGTATTATTAGATTGTCATCATAAATCCATTTAATTCTTTTAGAAAAAAATCAATATTAAAAAACTTATGCCTAACAAAAAGAAATTAAGTGTATTATTTAGTTATTGTCTTTTAATAACTTGTACCTGCCTGTTATTCGCTTGTAATTCTTCAAAAAAAGTCACTAAGGAAAGTTTCACTTACTTTCAAAGGGGATTGGACAGTATGAAACATATACAATCAAAAGAACCTGTTATTCAGAATAATGATTTATTGAGTATCCAGGTAATAAGCACTAGTTTAAACCAGGAACAAACCTTACCTTTTAACCTACCTCCCTCTGCCGCCGGCGTTAATAGTGGTTATCTTGTAAGCATGTCCGGCAATGTAGAAATGCCAGTTATAGGAACCATTAAAGCCGCAGGCCTTACTCAGATACAGGTGCAAAAAGTGATAGTGGAGAAATTGTCACCTTATGTAAAAGACCCTTCAGTTATAATACATTTTTTACAATTTAAAGTGAATGTTTTAGGAGAGGTAAATTCTCCCGGCACTAAAAAATTTGATGCGGACAGGGTAACCATAATTGACGCATTAAGTGCGGCGGGAGACCTTACTGACAAGGGGAAGAGAGAAGATATATCCGTAATACGGGAAGAAAGTAACACCAGGAAAATCTATAGGGTTGATATCAGGAGCGGCAGTCTGTTTCAATCTCCCGTATATTTATTACAGTCCAACGATATTTTATATGTAGGCGCAAGCGATCAGAAATTTAGGGAGTTAAAAGCGGCGACATCCTCTAACACTCAAAAAGGCTTACAAATATTTGGTACGGTTATCGGTCTGTTTTCAAGTATTATTTTTGCAATCAGTATTTTTAGACAATAATCTTCTGTCTCCATAAGGTTATATCTTAGGTGCCGGGTAATACTTTCGCAATCAATATTTTTAAATAAGTATATGGAAGAAATGGATAATGAACTATTCGGAGAAACATCCGGCAAAAGAGAGGGTTCAACAATAAAGGATCAAATAAAAAAATATCTTGCATACTGGCCTGTTTTTATTCTATCTATGGGTATTTTTATAGGAGGTGCAATATTGTATTTACGTAAAGCGACCCCTAAATATACAGCCAATGCACTTATTTTAGTTAAAGGCGAAAGGAAAAGCACATTACAGGATGACTTAATCAGTAGCGCCATGGTTGCCAGCCGAAGTAATAATATGGAAAATGAGCTGGAGTTGATGCGCTCCACCGGTCTTACGGAGCGTGTTGTTTTGGAAAATCAGTTTAATATATCCTATTTTTTATTGGGAAGGGTTAAAACTACTGATATTTATTTGGATGCTCCTTTTCGATTGATCGTGCAAAAAATTACTGATAGTTCGAAAGGGTTAGCAATCATTGTAAAAAATTTGACCAATACAGGGGTAAGAATTGAGTATGGGGCCAAAAAAAATAAGAAAGAAGGCAATTTAAACTGGAACACCCCTTATTCAATTAACGGGCATCAATTTGTGTTGGCCCCACGGGGAAAGGATAACTCAGGGGATGGTCAATATATGGCAATATGGAGCCCGGTTAAACAAACTGCAGGAGAAATAGCAAGTAAATTTTCTGTTGACTGGCTTGATAAAAAGACTACTATTATCAAACTGAGTATGTTAATAGAAAACCTGGAACGCGGAAAGGATATCCTGAATGCCCTCGCAAAAGAATATGACCGGTCGGATCTGGAAGAAAAAACGATTGCTTCAAGAAATACCATACGTTTTATAGATGACAGGATTGATATTATATCTAGTGAGTTAAGCGGAGTGGAAGGAAAACTTGAAAATTATCAGGGACGCAACCAGATAGTTAATGTGGAAAGTCAATCAGCGGAAGCATTTGGAAATGCAAACACCGTTTCAAAAGATATCCTTGATATTAATATACAAAAAGGTGTTGTTCAGCAAATAGAGGGCTATTTTAATAATCCTGACAACCCTGGTAAACTCGTTCCTTCCAGTTTGGGTATAAGCGATCCTACATTGGGATCACTAATTTCAAAATACAATGAATTAGAGGCGGAAAAAAACCGGAAAGCTCCATTGCTTTCGAGTCAAAGTATCATTTTAAAAGATATTAATAACCAAATCAATGATGTGAAAGGAAGTGTTTTGGAAAACCTGCAGAACATAAACAAAAATCTAAATCTTCAGCAAAGTAGCCTCCAGCAAAAAAATAACCAGTACAAACAGTTCCTCTCTTCCTTACCCCGTAAAGAGCGGGTGATGCAGGAAATAAAACGAAAACAAAGTATTACAGAAGGCCTTTATTTATATCTTTTGCAAAAAAGGGAAGAGTCTTCCATTTCAGCAGGTTCTGCCAATATTAGTGTTTATAAACAAATAGATAAAGCCAGTGGCTATGGGCCAGTAGAACCCAATTCCCGGAATATCATGATGGTATCCGTGCTACTGGGCCTTTTAATGCCTGTAGGATTAATAGTATTAATGGATCAGTTAAATGATAAGGTAGCTACCAGGAATGATATTACAAACAAACTTTCGATACCTGTTTTAGGGGAGCTTGTAAATTTACCCAAACGCAAATCAAAAGGTATTTTAGTGATGAACCGCGACTTGCTTGGAGAACAATTTCGTTTAATAAGAACCAATCTTGCTTTAACAGAAAAGGGGAAGAATAACCAGGTAATTTTAATTACATCATCAAATATTAGTGAAGGCAAGTCGATGGTAAGTTTAAACCTTGCCGCTGTATTAGCTGTACCGGGCAAAAAGGTAGCCTTACTCGAATTTGACATGAGGAAGCCAGGTATAAGCAAATATATCGGAATAAAAGAAAATAAAGGACTTTCTGATTACCTTACTGGCCAAACTATTGATCTTTCCGAAATTTACCAGGTATCGGAAGATATTCCATCCCTGCATATATATCCGGCCGGGCCCATTCCAAAAAACCCTGCTGATTTATTACTGAATGAAAATGTGACTCCATTATTTGAAATTCTAAGACGCAGGTACGATTATGTTATCATTGATACCGCCCCTGTAGGATTGGTTACAGATGCGTTTATCCTAAACAAATTCACTGATACGTCTATTTATGTTATCCGGCAACGGCATACTTTAAAAAAGCAGCTTGATTTCGTAAATGATATTTTTATAAATGACAGGCTTAACAAAATGGGGCTGGTAATAAATGATGTAAAGACTGGAGGAAAATATGGTACCAGTTATGGATATGGCGAAAATTACAATTACGTATATGGCCAGGAAACAAATAAAAAATGGTGGAAAAGTATTTTGCCATTTTCCAATAGAGCATAATAATTTAGATCAAATCCCCGTTGTTTTTACGTAGAAAATTTTTAGTACGAATATGCTAATCCCCGGGATTGCATATTAAGCGCCATTCTTAAAATTTCGCCTGCTCTGTTAAACCGACATCTATTGCTAAAGATGATTGCAGCAATGTAACGGGGCTACCCTCCTTATATAGAATTATTGTAATCCAGGATGGAATAGGCCGTGGAATTGAATTTAGGAATATAGATAACTGAACTTATATATAGAACCAGTAAATAATTAGATTTTATATTTTCAAATATACTTGGACACCACAATCTATTATGGGGCTGAGAATGGCGAAGCCGTTTTTTAATTTATAGGTTTATGCCCTCGTTTATATTGTTATTTAATAACCTTATTATTAAATGATTTAATATTAATGATTAAAATGGCAAGTAATCTTTTAAACAATTGTGCAATAAAAAAAATGGTTTATCTGGCAGAAATCTTAAAACACTTTATCCTTGATTGTACCAAGAGTCAATTAATATGAAAAGTATTGTTCAAAGGATAAACTGTATTCCATATAATGAAAAGGCATTTACATGGATAAAGCTCATTACAATAACCGGGGGGGCACAGCTAATCGTTCAAATTATTGGACTCGTTAGTGGAATAATGGTAATCCGGCTTCTTCCCACATATGAATATGGGTTATATACATTGGCAAACACCATGCTTGGCACTATGACCGTTTTGGCTGATGGCGGCATATCTTTAGGTGTAATGTCGCAGGGGGGTAAGGTTTGGCAGGACAAGGGAAAGCTTGGTGTCGTCCTGGCAACAGGCCTGGATCTTAGGAAGAAATTTGCTATAGGAAGTTTGCTCATTGCAATACCTTTTTTACTATACCTGCTTCGGCATCACAATGCCAGTTGGTTAATGTCTTTCCTGATAATTGTTTCGCTTATTCCAGCTTTTTTTACTGCGTTATCCGGTTCACTTCTTCAGATAGCTCCTCTATTAAACCAGGATATCGGCCCATTACAGAAAAATAGTGTCATTTCAAATATTGCCCGCCTTGCTTTGACATTTATTATGCTTTTTGCTTTTCCATGGGCTTTTATAGCTGTATTAGCAGCAGGCATGGCACAGTTTTGGGCAAACTTAAACCTAAAAAAAATATCTGCTGCTTATGCTGATTGGAAGCAAGCACCCAATCCGGGAGTAAGAATTGAAATACTGTCTGTTGTTAAACGAACACTACCCGGTTCTGTCTATTATTGTCTTTCCGGTCAAATTAATATATGGCTGATATCAGTTTTCGGGTCAACCTCTTCAATTGCACAGATTGGAGGGCTAGGCCGGATATCAATGATCCTTTCCATATTGGGGTCATTGATAAGCGTACTTGTATTACCAAGATTTGCCAAACTTGCAAATAATGCTGATCTTCTTTTTAAACGATTAACGCAAATATTAACCATGTTAATTGTTGCATGTATCATTATTATTGGTTCAACATGGGTTTTTTCAACTGAAATGTTGTGGATCCTGGGTAAAAATTACGCACACCTGGAAACGGAGCTTGTTATAAATATAATAGGTGCCTGCATAGGTACAGTATGCGGGGTTACATACGGTTTATTCGTAAACCGGGGCTGGATTATAAACCCGATTATTTCAATATCAGTAAATATTTTATCAATTATAATTGGAGCTTCTCTTATCAATCTATCGACAGTAAAAGGAATTCTATGGCTAAATATATTCGTTGGGGTTGTAGTTCTTATTATGAATCTAATATTTATTACTTTTAAAATAAAAAGTGTAATAAAAGAATAATTACCGCATAAACAAGTTTATTTGAAACTAATCAATAAATGATCTTTTGCAATAAATAAAATTATAAATGACATTTTGATATGCCCGGGAAAATGATGAAAATATTTCTAATTAAGACTATTTAATTAAGATGATTAAAGA